>JAFVRT010000319.1 GCA_017504125.1 Lentisphaeria bacterium | reverse complement strand
CTCCGAGCAGTTTTGCCATGCTCTTGCGCAGTGAATTTGAAAAGAGCTGCATTACCAGTGCAACGATGATCCACGGAAGCACACAGACAAGCAGAAACAATCCTGCAGACAAGAGTGCGTTGATAATGTAGTTTACGATTTTTTTTAAACTTCTCGCCGCAATGGAAAGTTGTTGTCCGCGGAGAAAAGACTGCCAAAAGTTATTTGCCGGAAACTGTGGGGTCAAAACACTCTTTTTATCTGGATCCGGGCAGTATAAAGACCGCTCCGCCGCTTGCTGCATACCGTGATTTCGGCAAAGGTAAAATCTTTGCAGTTTCAGCCAACAGTATGCATGTGTTTGACAACTGTTATGCAGCCGGATGGCCCGGCGTTTTTGAGCATTATGGTGACGGTAAAACTCCCAGTGACGGTCACAAATTGTTATTCAACGCCATCCGCTATGTGGGAAACAATGCCCGCAAGAATCCTGCGGTGGGGAATTATAAAGAAAAAAATTTGAATTTGACTTTGACATTTCCTGCAAAATCGTCTCCCGGTGCAGCAGCAATTCCCGCCTTGCCTTCCGGTGAATGGAAAGGATTGATTGGTATAAGAACCAGATTGTCCGGCGGCAAAGGCAGTGTGGCTGATTTTGTCCGGGAAGCCAAAAAACACAACATCCGTTTTCTGGTATTCACTGAACTTTTTGAAAACATGGATGCCGCAAAATTTGCTCAACTGAAAAAGGAGTGTGCCGCTGTTTCAAATGCTGATTTCTATGCCTGTCCGGGATTGGAATTTCCTGATGGCAACGGTTTGCGCTGGGTCGTCTGGGGAGAGCGGGTCCCGTTCCCGCAACAAAGTGTTTTGAGTGCCGACGGCAAGCGGGTACACCGGTGGGGAGTCTATATTTCCGCTTGCGGAAGAGCGCCCAATGGTCCATTGGATTTCAACGCTTTGCGTAAGATTGCTGATCCTGCCAATTTGTGGTGGTACAGCCACATCCCGGCAGTAGTCCGGCGTGACGGAAAAACTCTTTTTGCTTCTGCCCGTGATTTTGATTTCGGTCTTGCGGATTTGCGGGGTATTGGAGTTTATGCTTTCTGCGGTATAAGCGATCCTGGAAAAATCGGGAAAGAACATATTTTCAACATCATTCCCGGTGGAAAAGTACAGACAAAAACCTGGCTTAATACCAAAAACATAGACAACTGTCATTTGGGATACCCCAGCTCCGGTCCCCGGATCACCGCTTGGGGGGCAGCCAATGCATTCAACCAGTTCCTGCACAATCGAACTGCCGGAACTCAGCGTATCCGGAGCAAAATCGCCGTTTCGTCAGATGACGGTATCAGGGATATCGCAATCTATGCGGCTCCCGGCAGATTGCTGCGCCGTTTTGATGTTGGCGGAAAAAAGAGTTTTTCCACAGAGTTTGAATTGGTCCACGACCGGAGAATGGATGTCTATGCCGTTGTCACTGATATAAAAGGAAAAAAAGCGTTCTCTCCCTCCTGGAAAGCCACGATGTTTTTCTATGACATAGGCAGATGTACTGATAACTTGAATCTGTTGGGATATTCCACAATGCACGGTCACCCCGACCGGCATGATTATCCGGCGTCTATGCGTGAATTTGAAGCCAGGAGCAATCCCCGGCAGGCAGTTCTGGTCGGTATTGACACCTCTGCTGAAGACGATGGCAGTTTTTATCCTTATGCCAGTTTAGTGGTCAATTGCCGTACGACAGAAGGTATCCAATTCTGGGGAAATCATGCACTTGATAATTTCAGCGCTCATCCGGTTCGTTTCAATTTTACCGGAAGCGGTGTTTCCAAAGTCAGTTCCAACTCCACTTACCGTGTGAGTACCCGTAACCGTCACATTGGCAAACAGCGTAAATCTTACAGTGAAGCAAGTATTTTCCCCAACACCGGCAAACAGCCGCTGTTCAACATCAAGCTGGAATCCTATCTGTTGCGCAGCCGTATCATGCCCCATGTCAGTCTGACAGCATACTGGCTTGCAGCAGATGATTATCAGGGGGGCGCCATGATTCACAACATTACACTTACTGCTCAAAAAGATGTGGTTTTGAAAGGAGATATTCCGTTGGAAATGCTGACCTGCCACATTAAAGCTTCTGAACATTTCAACCAAAAACAGGGATATGGAACCAGAATCATCGCGGATACGGTTTCCGGCATCGTTGATCAGGCTCCTTCAAAACTCCGCGGTATACTTAAAGACTGTGGATTTCTGACCGTAACCAGCAAAAAATCTCCCCGCAAGATGATCATTGTTGCCGGAGGCAGTAAATTGCCGATACGATTTACAGTCCAAGAAAACGGTATGGTTATGCTCGGACTGGGAACTGCCGGAATGAAAATTGCCAAAGGTACGGAAATCAAATTCAATTGTGCTGTTTTAAGTGCGACTGCCAATTTTACTTCTGCCGATCAACTGCAGGCTCTGGCAAAGATCTATCGGGTCAGTTCCGGTAATGGACTGCATGTTCTTCAGGCCTCCGGTGGAGCAGTAAAGTTTACAGCTGATGCCGAACCATTTGCAATATGCGATACAGCTTTTGCAATTAAAAATGTTGAAGATAACGGATCAGCCTGCTATTATGAATTTAACGGAACCCGCCGTTTTATTCCATCCCCGGTAGAAAGCAACACCCTGTACTTTCAGACAGATACCCGCAAAAAGTGTGAGGTCTGGGCGGGTAATCTTTTCCTTTGCGACAAAAAAGAAATCAGGATCACACCTGTTCTCTACGGTTTGGCAAAAGGACAGAAACCTTTTATTGAAATTCATAATCCGACGGACAAAAAATTGTTCTGTCAAGTTACGGTTCCGGTTGACGCTCCGGAATTCGGCGGCATGAAAATACAAGCAGAAATTCCTGCCGGAAGTTCTGTATTCAAGGAGTTTAAATGAAAAAGATGATCGATTTATCCAAAAAGATCCCTGTGACAGGAGAATTTGACGTTGTCATCGCCGGAGGCGGTCTTTCGGGAATGGCGGCTGCATACAACGCCGCAAAACAGGGATATTCCGTTTGTCTGCTGGAATATTATGCAAAATTGGGCGGCGTGCCGAGTTCCGGTTTATTGGGAATCGTTTCCGGCTTCCGTCTGGATGATGAAATTTGCGTTGACGGACCTTTTATCCGTGAACTTGTAGAACGGGCAGATAAATACAAGGCCGTCGTATATACGCCGGCAAAATGGTCATTTCGTTTTGATTGTGAAATCCTGCCTTTGATTTTAATGGAAATGGCCAGTGATTATGGTATCGAAGTTCGCCTGCTTTCTCCTGTTGCGGATACCGTTGCGGAAAATCGCCGTATTTCTTCAGTGATTGTTGCCAGTCGCAGGGGACTTGAAGCGATCAACGGCAAGTTGTTCATGGATGATACCGGAGATGGTTTGATTGCAGTTTCAGCGGGCGCGGATTTTGTATACGGTCGTCCGGAAGACGGAAAAGTTCAGTCCAGTTCTTTGACTTTCCGCATCGGCGGCATCGATCCGGACAAAATTCCGTCCGGGATGCCGGAAGCAACTCAAATATGGCGAAGTGAAACACACAATGTACCGACAGATCATACTGTAATTACTTATCTTCCCGGTTCAGGTACTGAAGCCGCAGTCAATATGACCCACATTTTGAATTGCGATCCACTGACAGATGAAGGCATCAACCGTATCCGCAGAGAAGGGCTGAATCAGGCGCTGGAGATAGTTGATTTTTTTCGCAGATGCCTGCCGGGTTTTGCCAATTGCAAACTGATAGAAACTGCCATGCAGCCGGGAGTTCGTGAAACAAGAAGAATTACCGGAGATTATACGCTGACTGCTGAAGATGTGATCAACGGAAGAGATTTTGCTGATCAAATTGCCCGTGGGTGCTGGGGCATTGATGTTCATATGCCGGATAAAGTTCACAGTACATCTCATCTGAAATACTTCAATATTCCCCGTTCTTACGGTATTCCGTACCGCTGTATTACTCCGGAAAAACTGGATAATTGCTTCGTAATTGGAAGAGCAATTTCCGCCACACACGAAGCCTACTCTTCCACCAGAATCAACGCAAGCTGTATTGCTCTTGGAGAGGCGGCTGGGACTGCAGTGTCTCAAGTAATTCAAAGCGGAAATATTCATCTCGCAGATACCGATATTCTGCGAAAAAAACTTGCAGAACAAGGATCAATTACAGATTATACACCTGTCAAATAACGCTGAAGTAAATTTGGGATTAGGTAGTGTCCGGTATTTTGCGCACATTTTGAAAAACAAGGCCTGAAAAGAGCCTGTTTATATGATTGATTATAATAACCACAAAACAAACAATCATAAAAGGAAACAGGCTATGGAAAATGTAACGCAAAAAAATGAAAAGTCAATCTCTGGAGCTATAAAAATTGACGAAAAAGAGATCGGAGACCATCTGAACCAACTTGTCCGGCAATCAGACAGCAGTTGATAAAAAT
>JAFVRT010000030.1 GCA_017504125.1 Lentisphaeria bacterium | reverse complement strand
TCAAATGGTGCTGCATCAGCAAACCTTCAATGGCTGTGAAAGTACGCAGCTGCGGAAAATACTCCCGCAGCAGAAAATGTCCGTATTTCACAGCTCTGAAAGAACCAAAAAGTTCCGGCCGCTCATTGGAAGGCGCACAAACTGCGATGGAATTACATTTTTTGATATTTGAAATAAGTGAAGGCAATTCACATTCCTCAGCCAGAACGATAGTATAATACCAATCGAACAATTCAGCATCTCTGCTGTTATTGAGGATACGCCCTGCCCGGTTTGCATCAAATTCAAAGCTGTCTGTTCCATGGGAATCACTTACACCGACCACCGGGAAATAATTTCCTCCGGCCGCTTCTTCATAATAACGGACCGTCTGAAAATTATTGGAGTGATACTGCCAACGGGAAAATCCGCCGATCGCTTCGTACGCATCAAATTGACGCCGTTTCAGTATCTCAGAGATATCCCATTCCGAAATGTAATTTCCGGGACCGATATTCCAATAAGGATGGCAGAATATGGCAAGTCCGCCATTTTCCCGGATCTTTTTGAATACCCACTCGGAAGCTGCGACAATAAAATAATCCTTGCCGGCTTCTTTATCCGGTATCGACTCGATGATCCCGGCGATTTCCCGACGGTATTTTTCCTCATCTTCCCGATAAATGGCATTGACGCTGCATCGTCCTCCGAAGTTGACGATATGGACCGGGTTATCCGGAGAATGCACTTCTTCGCCGGGAAACAGTTTGAAATCCGGATTTATATCTTTCCAATATTCCACTACTTCAGTTGAAGGTTCATAGATTCTGTGATCTGTCAACGCCATAAAATCAAAACCGGCCTCCCGGTAACGGGCAGCAAGATAACAACCGTCCTCCCTGCCGTCTGATTTGCAGCTGTGCATGTGCAGATCCCCTTTGAAAGGACGCAATGCAAACCAGTCCGGTTCAAGCGAAAACACCCGGAAATCAAGTTTTTTCACGGCTCCATTTTCAAAAGTTTGGATCACCTGCAGAGAATGTTCCTGCTCAAATTCAAACTTCGCTTTTATGCTTATTACCCCGTCTTCTATTTTCCATTCAGGTTCATAAGCCTCAGAAGTCCTGTCGTAAGGCGAATGATAAACTTTGATAACAGCCTTCGTACTGAATTCTGCATGAGCATAGCGGGGGCGTATATGGATTTCTGACACTTCCCCGGCTGGAACGACTTTTGGAAAAACATCGTAATAATACATTTGGGAAAGCCCCTTATTTTTTCTTGAACAATCCGCTCACGCCATCGCCGATAGATTTAACTCCCCTGCCAAGAGATCTTGCGCCATCTGCAACACCGTCGCCGATGGCTTTTCCGGTATTGCCGACAAATTCAACACCTTTCATGACTGAACCGGCCACAGAATTGATGGATCTCATGATCGTATCCAAGATACCGAGCAAAGCTTCTCCGATCGGCTTGCCTTTGCCGCCTACATTTTTAAGATATATGGGGGCAAGCGGAACCGGAAGCGAAGATTTGAGTGTGGAACTTGAAAAAGACACCATCATTGAACTGAGTTCGATCTTCTTTATCAAAGGAGCCGGCTCCTGAGATTTTTCTTTTTTCTTTTCGGTCTTTTTTTCAGCTTTTTTCACGACAAAGCGTTCCACATTTTTCTGGATATCAGTAAGATTGCTCTTGTCAGCACCTTTGACTTCCATATCGATACGGACTCCGGTCACTTCGACATATTCGATAATGGGTTCATCACTTGTCAAAGTTTTCATATCGATCTTGACACGGACCCGGTCAACTTCAACTGCATAGGGCTTCTGATATCCTTTGGGATTGGCGACCCGGAACTTTTTCAAATCGACACTGCCATTGAGCGACGAATCAAAAGAGGCTATTTCAACCTTTGTACCGGTCAACAGCGTGCCGACATGGCGTACTCCGCATGAGATCAACAGATCCCGGAATATAAAGGCCAATATCAACACAAGAAGCACTCCGCCGATCACGCAAGCGGAAATCCTCAGTATTTTACGCTTTTTTTCCCGTTTCGCATTTTCCTTCACTTCATTGATGACTTTCACATCTCTTTCCTGAATTCCGTTCATACTGTTTTCTTTTTGTTCAGCCATGATTTTACTCCTGAAATATTTATTTTTGTTCGCGATATCTTTCTGCGATTTTGCCCAGAGAATCTATTTGCTTTTCACTCAATGTGCGGCCTTCATCGAATTGCTTCTTGACAGAGAGATAAAACTTTTTATCATCATAAGTAAATCTTCCCCGTTTTATAGGGGGATTCCACTCTTTTACCTGAGCCAACTCGTTCAGCAGCTCTGCGGCCCGGTTCTGATCAGCGGAAACTGCAGATTGTTTTTCTGATTTTTCGGCAATGATTTCATCTGGATTCTTTCCGATAAACTTCAACACCTCCGGAACATCTTTCAAGACGGCGATATACTTTTCGACCATTCTTTTCAAAACGCCCAACTGCTTATCAGACAAATTTTTGCCGGCTTCGAACTGCTGTTTGAAAGATTCAAAGAATTTGCGCTCATCAAAAGCCTTTTTGCGTCCGGAGTCCGGTGCAGCGAAATCAACTTTGTCAAGAGCCGCAAAAACTTCTCCCAAAATCGGATCAGGAGCATTAGGCTGTTGAGTCTGTTCCTCCCTCTGATTCAATTCATCCTGATACTCTGAAGGCAGTTCTGCGACTTTTGCCGGATCAAGTTTTTCCCGATAGCGTTTCGCCATGCTTATCAATGCATTGAACTGCCGGTCAGAAACAGTTTGATCGGCATTGAATTTTTTCAACACAGAATTAAAAAATCTTTTATCATCATAAGAACGGCCGCCGATTTTTTTGGCCGGTTCAAATTCAACACCGGTGAAGCATCCGATAAGTGTACCGGACACATCTCCCGGCATCTGCGGACGAACTTTGGCTGCATTGAGCCACGGCACGAATTGCCGGTAAAAATCCTTCATCATATTGATCCAGCCGATTTTACCTTCTTCGATCTCATCAAGCCGGGTTTCCATTTCTGCGGTAAATCCGATATCGAACAGCAGCGGCAGCTTCCCTGTCAGAAAATCGTTGACTTGAAAACCCAATTCTTCCGGCAGCAGTTTGCCGTGTTCCCGTTTTACATAGTCCCGATCCTGGATCGTTCTCAGGATCGTTGCGTATGTGGAGGGGCGTCCGATACCGTTTTCTTCCAGAGCCTTAATGAGTGCGGCTTCAGAATACCGCGGCGGAGGTTCGGTAAACTTCTGTTCTTTATCGAACTTGATTATCTCAGGTTTTTCCCCTTCCCTGAGTTTCCCCAGGACTGCGGCATTATCTTTTTCTTCTTTATTCTTTTCCGCATCATCCCAAAGTATGGTAAAACCGGGAAATTGCGTTACTGCAGCCGTTGATCTGAAGTCAAAACTACGCCCGTCGCCCCCTTTTATTTCCACATCAACAGTAGTCAACTGCTGTCTGACCGGAGTCATCTGGCTTGCCACGAAGCGTTTCCAGATCAAAGTATAAAGCTTCAACTGCATCGGATCAAGGAACTGAGCTATCGACTCAGGAGTTCGGGTAACATCAGTAGGTCTGATCGCTTCATGAGCCTCCTGGGCTGCCGCTTTGTTGCGGTAATAATTGAATTTTTCCGGCACATATTCCCGTCCGAATTCAGAAGCTATAAAATCAGCTGCCGCCACCTGAGCTTCTCTGGCAACAGTAACTGAATCTGTACGCATATAAGTTATAAGACCGACAGGGCCTTTACTTCCCAATTCCACACCTTCATAAAGCTGCTGAGCGTAACGCATGGTATTGGTAGCGGTGTAGCGCAGCACCGTATTGGCACTCTGCTGCAGCGTACTCGTAGTAAATGGCGGTTGGGGATTGCGTTTGCGTTCCTGAGCCGTGATTGAAACTATTTCAGGGGCACTGCCTTCACGGACACTGTTTTCCAACGCAGCAGCAGTTTTTTCATCCGGCACGACAAATTCTTTGTGATCGATCTTGAAAAGTCTGCTTTTGAATTCTCCGGGAGCTGCTCCGAAAAGGATTCCAAATGTCCAATACTCCTGCGGAACAAAAGCCGAGATCTCCCGTTCCCGCTCAACAACAAGGCGCAAAGCAGCCGACTGGACCCGTCCGGCACTGCTGCCTTTTTTCAGATTGCTCCACAACAGCGGGCTCACCTGATAGCCGACGATACGGTCAAGGACACGGCGCGCCTGCTGAGCATCCACCAGATTCAAATTCACATTGCCGCGGTTCAGCAAAGCCTGTTCAATAGCGGAACGGGTGATTTCGTGAAATGTTACCCGGTAAAAGGGTGCTTTCGTTTTGTTTTTCAACACTTCATGGATATGCCATGCGATGGCCTCTCCTTCCCGGTCAGGGTCAGGAGCAAGATATATCTCATCTGCCTTTGCGGCACATTCTCTCAACTGCTTCACAACCGAACGGCTGCGCGGAGTATCGACATACTTGGGAGCAAACTCTTTTTCGATATCGACACCGAGTTCGTGTTCGGGCAAATCTCTGATATGTCCCATCGAAGCAACGATCATATAATCCTTGCCGAGCATCCGACCTATGGTGCGTGCTTTGGTCGGAGACTCAACGATCAGCAACTTTGTCATAATATCCTTTCTGCAGCATGTCTGTCAATGGTTACTTTTATATAAAGTATATTGCACAGTCATGCATTGTCAAGTCAATAAAGGAAAAAATCTCAAAAAAAACTGATTTTCATGATTTTTTCACATCATTTCAATTCGACTCCGGTTTCCGGATCAACGAGCTTGAACTCCTCACAGTGGAGCAGCGGATCGATCCTGAAACTCAGTTCATGTTTATATTTACTTTCCAGTTCATCCAGAAGTTTTGAATCTTCATTACGCAAACGGGCCAAAACTTCAGGATGCATAAACACCCGGACGGCCCCCAGATCTTTGTAACGGCGATCCCGCAAAACCGAATTCAATCTCCGCTGAATCTCTGCACTCATCGTCAGGGCTGATTTTACAAGACCGCTGCCGTTGCAATATGGACATGGATTGAAAACCTGATCAAGAATACTTTCATGTTCCCGCTGTCTGGTCATTTCCATCAATCCGAGTTTGCTTATTGGCAGAAGTTTTGTTTTGGCCCGGTCATCTTTGACCAGCTTTTTCATGGCCTTATAAACTTCGTCCCGATCTTTCTGAGTCCGCATATCGATAAAATCGATGACCACCAGACCGCCGATATCCCGCAAGCGCAGTTGCCGGGCGATTTCTTCAGCTGCCTCCAGATTGGTTTTCAAAATGAAATCCGGTTGATCTGCAGCACTTTTTCTTCCATGCCCGGAGTTCACATCTATTGCGATCATTGCTTCAGTTTCATCGATCACTATAGCACCGCCTCCCGGCAGATGCAGTTCCCGTTGAAATACTTCACGCAGCTGATCATTTATCTTATAATATTCATATATCGGAGTTGGAGAATTATAAAAATGTACCTTGCTGCTCATCTTTTTCCCGCCGATGCGCTTCAACGCGGCAAGGATCTGCTTGTAAGCCTCCTTGTCATCGACTACCACTCCGGAAAAATCCTCAGTCAGAAAATCCCTGACAGATCTTTCAATCAAATTAGGTTCCGTAAAAAGCAATGCCGGAGCTTTGGCAAACTCCATTGATTCTTCAAGTTTACGCCAGTAATCTAACAATATCCCCAAATCATTTTTGAAAAAATTGGCTTTTCTTCCGGCTCCTACGGTACGGCATATCAACCCCATTCCTTCCGGGACTTCCAATTCAGAAAGGATCTTCCGCAATCTGTCCCGTTCCCCGGCTCCCTCGATCCTGGTGGAAAGTCCCAAATGTTCACAATAGGGCATCAATACAAGAAAACGGCCGGGGATCGAAATATCAGTAGTAACTCTTGCTCCTTTGGTGCTGATGGGAGCTTTTACAACCTGTACC
>JAFVRT010000318.1 GCA_017504125.1 Lentisphaeria bacterium | reverse complement strand
CCGGATGAGGATTCCGATGCTTATCTGCGCCTGCTGGGCAGCATTTCACGCAAACTCCGCAATGAAAGTCTGGTCGAATCCCTGATCATGGCTCTGCCCAATACTGTAGATATCCTCGAAAAGATCAAATCCGAGTGCAAGGAAGAAGAATAAGTTATGAGTTCCCAATCCAGTATTTCCGCCGGAGCCAAGGCGAAGATCGATTTCTGCTGTCTGCAGGAAGGATGTTCCGGAGTGGTAGACTTCAATCTGACCCAGATCGCCCAAAATGATTTTCAGGCGGTCTGTCCGGTTTGCCATCGGGCCTACACTCTTGATCCGGTCTTGCGGGATAAACTGGAACGGATGATGAAACTGATTGAGGCTATCCGTAACTCCGAAGATATCCTCGGCGACAGCGTGGTTTCGGTAAATGTCGCAGGAGGAGAAGTCCGGGTACCCTATGCCTTGCTTCTCACCCGGCTCAACACATTGATAACACTCAATCTTAATGGTAAACAGGTGGATTTCCACTTATGGGTGGAGCCTTCATCACCGGAGACATTCCGTTGAGATCTGATTTTACGAAACTGTTATTTTTCACTCATACCGCGCACTGCGCGGTGTTTTTGTAATTTGAGTAGGAGGTTTTATTTTGATAAATGCAATCTTGAAAGCGATTTTCGGGACGAAATCCCAGCGGGATCTGAAAAGGATGATCCCGATGGTAAAAAAGATCAATGCTATAGAAGTCGAACTGCAAAAACTTACTGATGAAGAACTTCAGGCAAAAACCCCGGAATTCAAAGAGCGTCTTGCCAAAGGCGAAACTTTGGATGACATCATGTGCGAAGCGTTTGCCGTGGTAAAAAATGCCTGCCGCCGTCTGGTCGGCAAAGAAGTGGAAGTCTGCGGTCAGACTCTCACATGGGATATGATCCCTTTTGATGTCCAGCTCATGGGCGGTATCGCACTTCACCGCGGAAATATCGCAGAAATGGCTACCGGAGAAGGTAAGACTCTGGTCGCTACCATGCCGTTGTATCTCAATGCACTTTCCGGCAAAAACTGCCAGCTGGTAACAGTCAATGATTACCTTGCACTCCGCGACTCTACATGGATGGGCTATGTTTACAAGTTCCTCGGCCTCACAGTCGGCTGTCTGCAGAATATGCAGCAGCCCGATGAACGGCGCGCCCAGTACAACTGCGATATAACCTACGGAACCAACAGCGAATTCGGTTTCGACTATCTGCGCGACATGGGCATGGCTACCGCTGCAGATCAATTGGTTCAGCGCGATCACTACTTTGCCATCGTTGACGAAATCGACAGTATTCTCATCGACGAGGCCCGTACCCCTCTTATCATTTCCGGCCCGGTTCCCATGGCCACCGACCAGTATGCTGAACTCAAACCCAAAGTGGATGCTCTCTATAAAAAACAGAACGCTCTCTGTTCCCAGTTGGCAAGAGAAGCCAGAGATGTGATAAATGATGAAAATGCTTCCGACGAAGCCCTGGAAGGAGCTTTGCGAAAACTGCTCCAGGTGCGTTTCGGCATGCCCACCCACAAACAGCTGCTCCGTCTGCTGGAAGACGGTACCGTAGTCAAAGAGCTTGACCGTTACGAATCCCAGGTCCGCAGCGACAACAACCGCGGAATGCTTCAGGAAGTCCAGGCTGACCTCTACTTCACTATTGATGAAAAAACTCACGAAGCCGATCTTACTGCCAAGGGCCGTCTGGCCATCGAACCTGATGATCCGGATGCTTTCGTAGTTCCCGATCTGCTGCAGGAAATCAGCCGTATCGAAAATGACGAAACTCTTTCTGCAGCTGACAAAGTTGCCAAAAAAGAAGAATTCCAGGAGTATTTTTCTGATAAAAGCGAAAAACTCCATGATCTCTCACAGCTGCTCAAGGCTTACTGCCTTTTTGAGAAAGATGTGAACTATGTGGTCCAGAACCGCAAAGTGCTGATCGTTGATGAACATACCGGACGCCTGATGCCGGGACGCCGTTTTTCTGACGGACTTCATCAGGCTCTGGAAGCCAAGGAAGATGTGCCTATTGAACAGGAAACTCAAACCATGGCCACCATCACGATCCAGAACTATTTCCGCATGTATACCAAACTTGCCGGTATGACCGGTACTGCGGAAACGGAAGCCTCTGAGTTCCATCAGATCTACAAATTGGATGTGATCGAGATCCCCACCAACCGTCCCTGCATCAGGAAAGATGACAACGATTCCATATTCAAGACCAAGCGTGAAAAATTCAATGCCATCATTGACGATGTCATCGAAAGACACGAAAAAGGTCAGCCGGTGCTGCTGGGTACGATTTCTGTGGATGATTCAGAGATCCTTTCCCGCATGCTTTCCATGCGCAAGATCCCCCATAATGTTCTGAATGCCAAAAATCACCAGCGCGAAGCCGAGATCGTTGCTGAAGCAGGCCGTCCGGGAGCAGTTACCGTGGCCACCAATATGGCCGGACGCGGTACAGATATCAAACTTGCCCCCGGAGTGGCTGAATTGGGTGGACTTCATGTTATCGGAAGCTCCCGTCATGACTCCCGCCGTATTGACCGTCAGCTCCGCGGACGCTGTTCACGCCAGGGCGATCCCGGTTCCTCCAAGTTCTATGTATCCCTTGAGGACAACCTTATGCGCCTTTTCGGCTCTGACCGCATAATCAAGATCTTCGACCGTTTCGGCTTGCAGGAAGGCGATGAACTGCAGCATCCATGGCTTAACAAATCAATTGAAACCGCCCAGCGCAGAGTTGAACAGCAGCACTTCGGGATCCGTAAGCGCACATTGGATTTTGACGATGTTATGAACAAGCAGCGCGAGATCATCTATGGCTTGCGCAAAGCCGCCCTGCTTTCAGAAACTCCCCACGATGTGCTTTTCGGTATCATTGAACAAGTTGTCGAAAACGCAGTTTCTGAAGCTGCCGCCCGCCGCCTTGCCGGTGCTAAAGAAGGTAAATTCGATGTCGCCCATCTGGCAGGTTCTCTCAGTACAATGTTCCCTCTGGATATTTCCGCAGACGAACTTACTGACGGCATTCAAGACGGCCGTCTGACCGATCCATCTGCGCTCACCATGCAGATCGTCAACCGTATCGAACAGGCATGGCTCGACAGTCACGCCGCCGACACCCCGGAAGATTTGGATTATCTGCGCCGTCAGACCGTTCTCGAAGCTATCGACAAATTGTGGCAGGAGCATCTCTATGCCATGGACAACTTGCGTTCCAGCATGTCTTTGCGGGTCTACGCCCAAAAGGATCCTCTGGTGGAATACAAAAATGAAGCCTTCAACATCTTCAAAGATCTCATGGACCGGATATATCGTGAAGTTGCGGTGAACCTTTTCACCATGACTCTCAACCAGTATGAGTCTTTTGAAGAAATGTTCAATTCCATGCCTTTGGAAATGCAGCATCAGCTCATGGAACAGTTCGGTCAGAATCCGGAAGGGCAGTTCGCCTTCCCGCCGGAAATGGCCGGTGAAAACATGTTATCTGCCGAAGAAGAAGCTGAAGAAGAACCCCAAATGCCATATTACCGCGAAGAACCGAAAGTCGGCCGCAACGACCCATGCCCCTGTGGAAGCGGTAAAAAATACAAAAAATGTTGCGGAAAGGAATAACAACTATGCGGTTCGTTTCAAATTTTGCAAATTCTGCAGCACTTGAATCAAACAGCGTGATGGGATGTATCAAGATCCAAACCGGCAATGCTAAACATGGAACTCTGAAATTTTCAACATCCATCGCCGATATTCATTCTTACTGGCACAACTTTCTCCCCTCCACCGGCGAAAGAATACCGTGGACCATTGAAGTCGGCTTCGCCGCACAGCGCGGTATGCCATTTGTCGCTTTTTTCAACATGGGCGGCATCAACAAACTTTCAGTCGGATTGGTGGATTGTGATTGCGATTGTAATTTTTCCGGCCAGATGAATCAGGAAACCGGATGTTACGACATGACATGGGAAATTTCTTCCAACCGGGGCATCAAAGATTTTTCGATCTGGTTTGATACTGCCGACCGTCCGTGGCAGGAAGAACTCCCCCTGTGGCGAGATCAGTTGAATGGTATCCACTGTGAATATCCGGCTTCTGTCTGGGAACCGGTGTTCTGCACCTGG
>JAFVRT010000317.1 GCA_017504125.1 Lentisphaeria bacterium | reverse complement strand
GTAAGTGCAAAGGCTTCCTGAGCCTTGAGCTCTCTGCCGGACAGATGATCGAAGATGTTCGGTTGGCCATTGAATGCAAAAAACCGGTTCACCTTTACAACCGCATGGGCGGCAATGTTCCAAGCTGCGACGAAGTAGTTGAGGCGGCGAAAAAAGTTCTGAAGGAGATTTGAGCAAATGAGCGAAAAAATAAAATTCGGCCGTTCCCCGGTATTCTTTGACCCCTTTGAGCGTCGTCCGGGTCCCATCAAGAAAAATATGCACTACTGCCCCGGCTGCGGACATGGTATTCTGCACAAACTGGTGGCTGAAGCTATTGACCACTACGGTATCCAGGGCAAGACCATGTTCATGGTTCCTGTGGGCTGTGCGGTTTTTGCCTACTATTACTTCAATGTGGGTGCGATCTCCGTTCCCCATGGCCGTGCGCCCGCGGTGGGAACCGGTGTGGCCCGTGCTGTGCCGGATTCCTATGTGATCTCTTATCAGGGGGACGGCGACCTGGCGGCTATCGGATTCAATGAATTCCTGCAGGCTGCCAACCGCGGTGAAAAGATCTCCATTTTCTTCGTCAACAACTCCAACTACGGAATGACCGGCGGTCAGATGGCTCCCACCACTCTGCCGGGACAGAAGACTGCCACCACTCCCTTCGGCAGAAATGTTCTTACCGACGGATTCCCGGTACATGTGGCTGAAATGGTCAACTCCCTTACCGCCCCCATCTATATCGAGCGCGTGGCTCTTACCACTACCGCACGGATCATGGGAGCCAAAAAGGCTGTGTTCAAGGCTATCGAAAACCTGAAAAACCGCAAGGGATTTTCTTTCGTTGAGGTTCTCGCTCCCTGTCCGGTCAATCTGAAGATGAATGCCGATCAGATCAATGAATTCATCGAAACTCAGATGATCCCCGAATTTCCCCTCGGATGTCTGCGCGACCGGTCCGCGGAAATCGAAAACGGTACCGTTCCAGCTCCTCCTGCCCATGATGTGGAATCTGTCAAAAAAGTTCTCTTTCCTCCGGCCATGGAAGATGCCGCCGCAGTCAAAAAGAACACTTCTGCCATTTTCGACCGCGAATTGCGGATCAAGATGGCCGGTTTCGGCGGTCAGGGCATCCTTAGTCTGGGTATCACCCTTGCCAATATGGCCCGCTTGCGGAACTTCAATGTGAGCTGGATGCCCTCCTACGGTCCTGAACAGCGCGGCGGTGCCGCCAGCTGTGCCGTGATCGTCAGCCGCAGCCGGATCCCCTCACCCATGATCAGCAAGGACTGTGATCTGCTTATCGCAACCACTCAGACCGCTCTCGATAAATACATCGGTGAATTGAAGTCTGACGGGATCCTCATCTATGACGAAACCGCCATCAAGCTGCCTGAACTTCCCGATACCATGATAAAAGTGGGTGTGGATGCTGTGGGTATCGCTTCCAGAGATGTTGGCAGTCCCAAATATGTCAACTCTGTTCTTATCGGTGTTCTCGCTGTGGTGCTGGAAAAACAGGGCCTTTTGAACGCAGAAGATCAGGCCGACTTTGAACAGGCATTCACCGCTGCTGTCCGTGAAAAATTCGGCAAGAAGCCCGGAGCTGTTGAACTTAACGCTCAGGCTTTCGCCGCCGGACGCAATGGAGTTGAAGCATAATGAAACTGATATCCGTCATCCTTGCTTTTTTCTGCGTTCTGACTTTGTCTGCTGATGCCGTTATTACCATCAAAGGCAAAGCCAAACGCACATCGATCCGTATTGTTGCCAAAAGCGGACTTACTGCCAACATCAACAAGTTGAGCAATTCGACTGAAGTAAAGGTCAGTACAAAAAAAGATTATCAGACCTTGAAAATGGTTTTCAGGGTGCTCAAGGATGACGAATATTCATTTTCCATAGGCGGTGAATACAGTAAGGACTCCGGCGGTGCCGGACGGCAGTTTTTTGCGTGGATAGATTGCAATCTTTTCAAAGTCAACGGTAAGGAATTGATCGGACCGAAGGCTGAAAAGGGCGGCGTGAAAAACATGACCGTGGCTCAGACCAAATCAGTCAAGGGAACTGCCAAGCTGAAAAAAGGACAGAAACTTGAATTGGAAGTTTCTCTGCGCAACACTCCCCGCAGTGAATCACGCAAACGCTCCGAAGAAGCCAATATGACTGACAAGCAGAAAAAACGCCTTGCCCGCAAAGAGGCCCGCGAAAAGGCCAGAGCATCCAGGCGCGCTGAAGAAGAAAAGAAACGCATGGAATGGGAAAAATCGGTCAAAGTCGAAAAGCCCCGAACCAGTTCCCGCTATGCGATGTTCCAGAAATCCCAATCTTCTGCTGCTTCCAAATCCAAGTCTGTACCTGAACCCCAGTCAAAATCTGTGCCGGAAAACAATGACGGAGCAGATGAATAATACCAAAGGAGTGCCCGGAGTTGTTCCGGCACTCCTTTTAAGTTGAAACGATATACAAAAAGTTCCAAATTTCAATAACTCAATAACAAGAAAGAAAAACAGAAGAATGGCTACTTTTCTTCCTTTCCGGGGCGTGTTGCCGCCCGTAGAGCGTGCTGCCGCAGTCGCAGCTGTCCCCTATGATGTGGTGAATACCGCCGAAGCTGCTGAACTTGCCAAAGGCAATCCCTGGTCCTTCCTCCATGTTTCAAGACCTGAGATCGACATGGAACAGGGGATCGATCTTCACGATGACCGGGTTTATGCACAGGCCAAAGCCGCTTATGACAAACTCTGTGCCGAAGTTCCGTTGGAACAGGATGAAAAGGCTCACCTTTATGTCTACCGTCTGATCATGAACGGACGCAGCCAGACCGGTGTCATCGGCGTGGCTTCTGCTGCAGAATACAATGCCGGGATCATCAAAAAGCACGAAAAGACCCGTGCCGATAAAGAAGATGACCGTACCCGGCATGTCATGACTCTGCGTTCCCATACCGGCCCGGCATTTCTGACCTATCAGGATTCCGATGATATCGACAGCATCATCACTGCCGAAATGGAAAAAGCTCCGCTTTTTGACTTCACCGCTGTCGACGGGATCCGGCACACTCTCTGGCGTATGGATGAAAACCGCAGCCGTGAACTTTCGATCTGGTTCCAGAAAGAGGTCAGCTGCTTCTACATCGCAGACGGACATCACCGCAGTGCCGCTGCTGCCCGTACTGCTGCGGAATGTGCTCCCAACAATCCCAACCACACCGGTACTGAAGATTACAATTATTTTCTGGCTGTGGCATTTCCTTCCAAACAGCTGGCGATCCTGCCTTACAACCGGGTCGTGCGTCATTTGAACAATCTTTCTCCGGCAAGTTTTCTTACTATGCTCAACGAGAAATTTATCATCACGCCTGCCAAGGACGGTAATGTTGATAAACCCGGCAGATTCAATCTCTACATTGCCGGAGAGTGGTTCCAGGCTATTCCCACTTTCAATCTCAACACTCTCGGCGTGATCGAAAAACTTGATGTCAGCGTGCTGCAGAACTATGTTCTCAATCCGCTGCTGGGCATCGAAGATCCCCGTACTTCCAAGGAAATCGACTTCATCGGCGGTATCCGCGGAACTAAAGAACTGGAGCGTCTGGTGGACTCCGGAGATTACGCTATTGCGTTTTCCATGTATCCCACCACCGTGGATCAGCTCATGGCTATCGCCGATGCCGGCGAGATCATGCCGCCCAAATCCACCTGGTTCGAACCGAAACTCCGGGACGGTCTGGTCTGCCATAACTTCTGATTGTATTCCGGACTTCAGTCCGGATTCTGAAACAGGATATTATGAGAGTCCTTGCAAGGGCTCTCATAATTTTTTTTATCAGTTGCATTATTTTAAGAAATTTCTGAAACGGTACTTGTATTTTTCTTTTTCAGGTGTATTGTAGTAAGAGGTACTGAAAAAATGGAGGCCGTATTTATGACAATTAAAGTTTTTTTGATCGTCGCAATTGCCAGTTTTGCCGCTTTGTTTCCGCTTGAAGCCAGACATCACCGCCACAATGAAGGGGTACATCTGGCTGCCGAAATCGTTGGTCTGGTGAAAAATGCCATAGCTCCTGCTCCTAAAGTGGTCGTTGCTCCTGCCCCGGTGGTTGTTGCTCCTGCTCCTAAAGTGGTCGTTGCTCCTGCCCCGGTGGTTGTTGCTCCTGCCCCGGTGGTCGTTGCTCCGCCCCCCAAAGTGGTTTCTGTGCCGCAGGATTATGATTATGTATGGTACCGTGGAATATGGGTTCCCCGTCATCGCGACTGGTATTGGTACAATAACGCCTGGATCTGGGTCGGACGCGGCCACAGACCGCCGCCGCCGGCATGGCGTCCTGATTTCCGCCGTCCTATTCCGACGGCTCCTCCTGCTCATCACCGTCCTGCTCCGGTGGTATATCACCGTCCTGCTCCGGTGGTACATCACCGTCCTGCTCCGGTGGTACATCACCGTCCTGCTCCGGTGGTACATCACCGTCCTGCCCCGGTGCATCATCATCGCCCAGCAGCGCGTCCCCAGCCCGGCCGCCGCTGGTAAGAAAGTGTTTTCCGGGAATAAAAGAAATGGTGCTGCATACCTTCAAGGTCTTGCAGCACCATTTTTTTGATGCAGAAAAACTTTTTATTCTGCCTTGCCGGGAACGGTAAGGATCACTTTGCCCATATTGGCCTGATCCCGCAGCACTTGATGTGCGGCGGCGGCATCATCCATGGAAAATACTTTATCGATAACAGGGGCGATGGTTCCATTGGCAAAGAGCGACCACAGCTTTTCTTCCAGCAAACGCAGGATCTCACCTTTCTGTGCATTGGTACGGCTTCTCAGGGTACTTCCCATGAGCGAGATATGAAGTTTCATGAATGTACGCAGGGAAACTTTGGTTTCTGAGCCTCCCAGAGTGGCGATAACGATCCAGCGGCCTCCCCGCTTCATGGCTTCCAGACATTCGCCCAGGATCTCTCCGGCGGCGCAGTCTATTGCCAGATCGATGGGATGTTCTTTGAGCCGTTCCGGAACATTTTCTGTTCTGCGGTTGATGACTACATCGGCTCCGGCAGCTCTGGCAGCTTCAGCTTTGGCTTCGCTGCTGACGGTGGTAACGACTTTGGCTCCCATGAGTTTTGCCAGCTGGATCACCGCCAGACCGAGTCCGCTGGCTCCGGCTTGCATGAAAAGGGTTTCATTGGGCTGCAGATCACCGACTTTGACCAGATTGAGCATGGCGGTCGCAAAAACTTCCGGAATGGCAGCAGCTTTCACGAAAGAACAGTTTTCCGGCATGGGCATCACCAATTCTTCCGGGACTGCCACCTGTTCGGCATATCCGCCGCCGCCCAGCAGCGCGCATACTTTGTCGCCGCGCTTGAAACGGCTGTTTTCTGAAGTTGCGGCGATCACTCCGGAACATTCAAGTCCCGGCCACTCCGGCCAGCCTTCCGGCGGGGGATAGTTGCCGTCCACCTGCAGCAGATCTGCCCGGTTGACTCCGGCGGCGTGGATATCAATAAGAACATACCCAGGTTTCAGAACCGGAGCAGGAACTTCTGCGGTATACAGATTTTTTTCCGTACCGATAACAACTGCTTTCATAAGTACTCTCCTTTGTTTTTGCATGTAGTAAAATATACAACTGATATTTCGTATTGCAAACGGCAAAAGAGTAAAAATGAATTTTTTCTGCAGATAGATGATTTTTTTTTACCGGCAATACAGATTCAGCCTTGAAAAAGTCGTTCCGGCAACTTATATTAACACCTGTAAACAAATTCAGGTGTACTATGTCCGAAATAAAAGCTGTTTTTGCCCGTGAGATCCTCGATTCACGGGGGAATCCCACCGTTGAAGTGGAAGTGGAAACTGTTTCCGGTACTTTGGGCAGGGCTTCGGTGCCTTCCGGAGCCTCCACGGGTGAACACGAAGCCGTGGAACTGCGCGACCGGGATAAAAAACGCTTCGGCGGACAGGGGGTACTGTCCGCAGTACACAATGTGGAAGATGTTATCGGGCCCGAAATTTGCGGTATGGATGTCCTCGATCAGAACGGCATAGATCAGGAAATGATCGAACTGGACGGTACAAACAATAAAGAACATCTGGGAGCCAATGCGGTACTGGGCGTTTCTCTGGCGTGTGCCAGAGCTGCTGCAGCGGAATTGGGCATGCCGCTTTACCGTTACATCGGCGGTGTGAATGCCAAAGTACTGCCGGTCCCCATGATAAATATTTTCAACGGCGGCATGCATTCAAGTTCCCGTTCCGCCATTCAGGAATATATGATCCGCCCTGTCGGAGCAGAATCGTTCCCCGAAGCAATGCAGATGGGAGCAGCTGTTTTCAGCGGATTGAAACGACTCCTTGAGGAACGCCGCTGGTCTACCGCAGTAGGAGATGAAGGCGGTTTTGCGCCTCCTGAACTTCAGGGCGGAGCGGAAGCTGTATTGGAGCTGATAGTAAAGGCGATAGAAAAAGCCGGATTCACTCCCGGAGAAGAAATCACCATCGCCATTGATGCCGCCGCAAGTTCATTTTACCGCAGCGGACTTTATGATTACAGGATCTTTGAAGGAGAAAATGCCGCCGTTCTGGACGGGGAGGGGCAAATAGAATTTCTCGGCAGACTTCTTGACAGGTTCCCTATTGACTCCATCGAAGACGGCGCAGGAGAAAATGACTGGGAGTGCTGGGAAAAACTTACCGCTGCTCTGGGAAAAAAATGTCAGCTGGTGGGTGACGATCTCTTTGTTACCAATACTGCTTATCTGCAGCAGGGGATCGACCGCAAGTGCGCCAATGCCATTCTCATCAAGCCCAATCAGACCGGAACTCTTACCGAAGTATGTGATACCGCTGCCATGGCTCTTGCCAACTCCTATAAGTGCATAATCAGCCACCGTTCAGGAGAAACTTGCGATCCGTTCATCGCAGATCTTGCTGTCGGACTCGGAACAGGACAGATCAAAGCCGGTTCCCTCGCCCGCGGTGAAAGGCTGGCCAAGTACAACCAGCTGCTCCGGATAGATGAACAGCTGGGGAACATCGGTCGTTATGGAAATATTTTCTGAAGACAGAAAATGATCTTTTTTTACTTCAAATAAATTTAAGAAAGGTGTAAAAATGCTTGATCTTACCAAGCCGTTTCTGGAAAAGGGCGAAAAACTTGTCTGCCTCGGCGACAGCCTCACCGAAGGCGCAAACAGTTATGTGAAATATCTTCAGGAGGCACTCCCGGATAATGAAGTCATCAATGCCGGTCGGGGAGGCGATAAGACCCCATGGGCTTTGACCAGATTTGAAAGAGATGTCTGGGAACGGAAACCTGATGCGCTTTCCATTATGCTCGGTGCCAACGATGCCGCTGTAGGACGGGGATGCTGGGCCGATGAACCTATGATCTCTCCTGAAGCGTTCCGCTGCAATCTGGTCTGGATGGTTCATCTCTGCATGCTGCGCGGCATCAAAAAGATCTCTATTGCCACTCCCTTCGGTTTTGAAGGCGATTCCTATGCGGCACACGGTGAGATCATGACACAGTATTCTCTGGCCGCCCGCGCAGCCGCAGATGAGATGAAAACTTATACTGTGCCGCTTGATGTCCTTTTTGCCAAACTCCGGAACAATGCTCCCCTGACAGAACTTATCGTTACCCGCGACGGGACCCATCCGCAGGCTGAATATCACAAAAATATTGCAGAGGCAATGCTTACTGCCTGGAATCTGCTGAAGTAACAGCCCCGGTAAACCAGACTGACACCGCAGATTTTTTCAATGTCGGCACAAACGCTCCGGCCAGTACTGTGGCTTCGCCGTGATCTTCAGCTGCCGGCAATGCAGTGCCGGGCAGGGGAAATTGACGGGTGTCAAAAAATATGAGTCCAAGGTGTGCTTCAAGATCTGCGGCTTTGCGGAGCGGAGTCAGTTCCGCTCCGTTTTCCCATACGCCGTGTTCCAGACGCAGCGACTCCATGGCGGCAATTCCCGCCGGACGGGGAATATCGGTATCGAGAAAAAGATCCCAGATCTGATCGGCACATCCGGCATTGAAAAATATATCATATCCGGGAGTGCCGGTAATGTCTGAACCGGTCATGATGACCCGCAAGCCGTCAAGTTCCCGGAGTTTGCTTTGCTGAACTCCGGGCAGTTCGTTGACATCCATGCCGCATAAGGAGAGTACTTCAGCGGCCTGAGGACCGTGAAGCCCTATGCCGGCCAGATACTCTGAAAGATCGCTGAAAGCGATCTTTTCTTTTTGCAGCAGCTGCAGACAATTATTCACTCCGGGCAGGGATACCGCAAGAAATATATCATCTTCCGCCATAACGGCGATCCGTACACCGGCGATGATGCTGCCGTCAGTTCCTGTCATGATATCCCGGCGGCAGCTGCCGGGGGCAAGGGTACTGCTTTTGAAAAAGAGGAATTTTTCCAGAGCTGCAGCAGCTCCGGGAAATGCGATACGGAACTTGCCGTCAGAACAGATGTCGAACATGGCACAACGGGAGCGGCACCAGAGATGCTCCTCGACCGTTCCTTCCGAAAAATGCAGCGGCAGATTCCAATTGAAACGGGGAACCATCTTGGCCCCCATTTCAATATGGAATTCTTTCAAAGGCGAGTTTTTGACTCCGGCCATGGCGGATCACTGCACCTTGGTGTTGAGGAGAGATGCCGCATCCTTGAGTCTGGAAACCGCAGTTGCCATACCTTCCGGATGACGGAACACCGCAGTTCCTGCCACCATGATCTCAGCACCGTAGGCGGCACATTCCCGGACAGTTTTTTCATCCACACCGCCATCGACTTCAAGGCGGACATTGAGGTTGCGGCGGGTGATCTCTTTGCGGAACGCAGCCAGCTTGGGCAGCTGATCGGCCATGAAGCTCTGACCGCCGAAACCGGGTTCAACGGTCATCACCAGCACCATATCGATCTTATCCAGATAGGGGAATATGGCTTCTGCCGGGGTGGCGGGTTTCAGAGAGATGCCGACTTCAGCACCGAGAGCGTGTATGGCGGCAATGGTGGCATCGATATCATCGGCACATTCGATGTGGAATGTTTCCAGATCGGCACCGGCTTCACGGAACATACGGGCGTAACGCAAAGGATGCTCGATCATCAGGTGCACATCGAAAAAGAGTGAACTTTTTTTGCGCAGCGGTTTGATCACCGGAGCTCCGAAAGAGATATTGGGAACCAATGCACCATCCATGACATCGAGGTGGAGCATCTCGGCACCGGCGGCGGTCACTTCGGCGATCTGTTCATCCAGTTTGCCGAAGTCAGCAGCCAGCAATGAAGGGGAAACAACGATACTGCCCTTGGGAAAATCTGCAAGTTTACTCATTTTTTATCTCACTTTCACTTTTGAAAAAAACCGGTTGTATGTGGAATACAACCGGCTTTTTATTATGTTTACCGTCAGC
>JAFVRT010000003.1 GCA_017504125.1 Lentisphaeria bacterium | reverse complement strand
GGCGGAGTGTTGTGCATAGAAACCGGTGGACCGTCGCCGGGACTCGGCTGCGCCGGCCGCGGGATCATCACCACATTTGCATTGCTGGAGTCTTTGGAGCTTTTTGAGGAACGCCAACCCGATGTAGTGCTTTATGATGTATTGGGAGATGTAGTTTGCGGCGGGTTTGCTGCTCCGATACGCGAAGGGTATGCCTCAAAGTACTGATCGTTACTTCCGGCGAAAAAATGGCTCTTTACGCTGCCGGAAATATCAAGCGCGCTGTGGATAACTTCGCCGACCGGGGATATGCCAAAGTCAGAGGCGTTATAATGAACCGCCGGATGGTGGAAAATGAGGAAGAAAAGGTGCGTGCTTTTGCAGAAAGCAACGGTCTTGAGATCGTGGCGGATATCCCCCGCAGCAATGATATCATCAAGTATGAGGATGAGGGTAAAACTGTGATCGAAGGTGATGCTTCATTGCCGGTCAGTCAGGCATTTCTTGCGTTGGCAGATCTGTTGATCGCAGAAGAAAATGACTGGGAGTAACTCCACATGGCAGAACATTATTATTACATAACAGCGGAAGAACTGGCCGCAAGGGGAGTGAACGATATCCCTGACGGACTTGTGGGGAATAAGAATCTGATCTACAGTTCTCCTGCCACTTTGGCATTCAATTCTCCCGGAGCTCAGGGATTCGGAGTGAAAAGAGCCGGATTGGCAGTCCCGGATTCGGTGATGCTGCTGGTTGCTCCGCGCTGCTGCGGCAGAAATACTTCAGCTTTGGCAGCACCGGGAGATCTTGGCGAACGCTTCTTTTATCTGCTGCTTGATGATACGGATATCGTAACCGGCAGACATCTTGTCCGGATTCCGGAGGCTGTGGCTGAACTTTGTGATTCTCTGCCTGAGAAACCAAGTGCCGTGATGATCTGCATAACTTGTGTAGATGCGCTGCTGGGAACCGACATGGAGCGGGTGTGCCGCCGTTGTACTGAAAAAGCCGGAGTTCCGGTTGAACCGTGTTATATGTACGCATTGACCCGCGAAGGGCGTTTACCTCCTATGGTACAGGTGAGAAAAAGCGTCTATTCTTTATTGCAGCCTTTGCCGAAACGCTCTGATGCAGTAAATATATTGGGATTTTTTACCGCGCTGCAGGAGGAATGTGAACTGAGAGAATTGTTGAAACGGGCCGGAGTAAACAAGATCAGAGAGCTTGCCAAATGCTGCGATTTCAACGAATATCTGGAAATGGCTGAGGCAAATTTCAATATCGTTCTCAATCAGGAGGCCCGTTATGCGGCCGGAGATCTGGAAAAACGGCTTGGTATTCCCAGTATCGAACTGGTAAGACTTTATCAGCTTGACAAGGTGCAGAAACAGTATCAGCTGTTTGCCGCTGCCATTGGAACTCAGTTCGATGACGGTGAATATTTCAGAAGTGCCGGAGCAGCTGTTGAAAATTTCAGAAATAAATATGGAAAAGTTGCTTTTTCAGTCGGCGAATGGCTCAATGGTGATCCATTTGAACTTGCGCTGGCTTTGCTCCGTTACGGATTTGAAGTTCCGGAAATTTTCGGAACTGTGGGAGAAAGCAACTTTGTATGGATCAAAAAAATCGCGCAATTGAGTCCGGCGACCAGAATAAGTTCAAATCTTTCACCCACGATGATGCTTTACAATGCAAATGAGGTGAAGTGTGATGCTTTTATCGGGCATGATGCACGGTATTATCATCCCGGCATACCTGGTGTGGACTGGAATGGCGAAGCTCAACCCTTCGGTTACTCCGGTATTACCGGATTGTTCCGGACTCTTGACGCAGCTTTTGAAGGACGGGAGGTGCAGAAATGAAAGGATTTTTAAAATATCTTTCGCCTTTTGCTCCGGATAACTCCGGAGTGGTTTCCGCTCTTTTTGAATTCGGCGGTCTTATCGCTATTTGTGATGCGGGCGGTTGTACCGGAAATGTATGCGGATTTGATGAACCGCGATGGTTTACCATGAAAAGTGCTGTTTTCAGTACCGGCATGCGTGATATGGATGCTATTCTCGGCAGAGATAACATGCTTGTTGACAAGATCGTTTCAGCTCAGCAAACGGTCCAAGCACCCTTTGTTGTGCTGGTCGGAACTCCTGTTCCGGCAGTTATTGCCACCGATTTC
>JAFVRT010000316.1 GCA_017504125.1 Lentisphaeria bacterium | reverse complement strand
GGGAAACCTTCTCTGTCGATCCGTTCCAAGGCTCCTGAGCGTTCCAGAGAATGTATTATTGCGGAAACGGCAGTTTGTTTCCAGTTGGCAAGTTTTCCGAAATCTCCGGAGTTTTTGAGCCACGGGGAATCTATTTCTGAACTTCCGGTCAACACTTTGCTTAACTTGCCCGCGCCGAGTCGACCGTTGAAATTTGCGGCACACAGCAGTATTATTCTTATGGCCCGGATTTCTTCTGCAGTCGGATCGCGCCATGATGATTCATCGCCTGAGCATATATCGCAGCATCCGCAACGCCATGCGCTCACATCTTCGCCGAAATAATCGATCAGAGCGGCCTGACGGCAGCGGCGGCTTCCGGCGTAAGCGATCACTTCATCAAGTCTTGCAGTTTCTGCGGAGCGTTTTGCTTCGATCTCCTCCCGGTCGAGTTCCGGAGTGCGGAGTTCCGGATCGGTAAGAATGACTGCGCGGCCGGAAAATGAAGTGCGGTATTCCAGACATTCTCCTTCGAGGGCGCGGATGACTCTTTTGGTCTGCTCCTGATTCAATCCGGCAATGGCGGCAAGTTCTTCCACGGAGTATGGCGCAAAACTATTCAGTCTTGAACCGTAACATTTGATGATCCTCGAAATAAATCTTGAACGCTGGGTCGATTCCAGCTGATGTATTATTTCAAGTTCCCGCAAGTCTTTGGTGAAACGCATTTCCAACCGGCCATGCTGCTGAAAATCTCTGGTGATAAGTGAAAGTTTTTCCAGCACACTCAATGCGGCAGATACCTGTCCGTCGGATTTTATTCCGGCCAGTTCAGCCAGCTGTTTCATGGAAAGCTCCACCCGGTTGACCTGTGAATGTTTCACTTCGGCCCGTAGTGCTGAATACACTCCTGCGATACATTCCACGGGGGGATTGTTCATGTCGATGAGGAATTGCTGGATATAACGGTCGGAATAGGAAAAAAGCATTATACATTCAGACTTTTCGCCGTCCCGTCCGGCGCGTCCGGCTTCCTGGTAATATGCTTCGATGGAACCGGGCAGTTGATAATGGATGACTTTTCTCACATCTGCCCGGTCGATACCCATGCCGAAGGCATTGGTTGCGGCCAGAACCGGGTGAGGATCGAGCATGAAACGGCTTTGGGCCTCGTTGCGCTCGTTGTCGCTCATTCCGGCGTGATATCCGATAACGCCGGGGATCTCTGAAACGATATTGTCCACGGCCTGTCTGGTAGCGGCATAAATGATAGTTGTAACCTTGTCTTTGAGAAGTTCCCGGACTTTTTTCAGTTTTTCGCTGTCGGTCGAAACCTTTTCCACCCGGAATGAAAGATTCGGACGGCGGAATCCGGCGACGAACATCTGCATTTCTTCCCGGTGAAGCTGTTTTCTGATATCCCGGCGTACCGTCGGTGTCGCGGTCGCGGTGAAGGCGCATATCTGTTTGATATCGAATTGCGTTGCCGCCTGACCGAGCCGCAAGTAGGCCGGTCGGAAATCATGCCCCCATTGACTGATGCAGTGAGCTTCATCCACTATCAGTATTTTGGGCGGGCACCGACGCAGAAAGTCTTTGAAAAACTCCACGCCGAAGCGTTCAGGAGCAACATAAAGCAGTTTTATTTCCCCGGCGGCGGTACGGTCAAGTATCTCCCGCTGTTCGGCAAAGGGGACCATGCTGTTGATGCACCCGGCGGGAATATTTCTGGCATTGAGGGCATCGACCTGATCCTTCATCAATGCGATAAGCGGGGAAGCGACGATGCCATATCCCGGAGTCATCAATACCGGCAGCTGATAACAAAGGGATTTACCGGCTCCGGTCGGCATAATGACACACAATTCCTCTCCGGCAGCGATGCGTTCTATGATATCCTGCTGATAATCGAGAAAGCGATCGTAGCCGAAGTACTGTTTGAGTGCATCAAGGGAAGAAGGCATTTCTATCAGATTTCTGCCGCCATTGCAGCGGCAGCCTTGACAGTTGCTGCGATCTTTTCCCATTCCCCGGCGGCGATAAGGTCGGCTTTACCGAGCCAAGTACCGCCGACGGCGGCAACTTCTTTGAGTGCGAGGTAGTTTTTTACATTTTCGGTGGTAACTCCGCCGGTGGGCATGAATTTCACTCCCAGATGCCGGTAGGGGGCGATGAGTGATTTCAGCATGTTCACTCCTCCTGCGGCCTCAGCCGGGAAGAATTTGAGAAAACGGCATCCCAGCTCCATGGCCTGTTCTATTTCTGAAGGTGTACAGACTCCGGGAGCGAAAGCGAAGCCGTTTTTTACCGCTTCGCTGACGACGGTCGGGTTGAATCCGGGAGCTACGGCAAATCTTGCTCCGGCATCAAAAGCGCGGTGGAGATCATTGCAGTTGAGAATGGTTCCTGCTCCGAGATAGAGTTCCGGGAATTTTTCGGAGGCTTTGGCGATGATCCCGGCGGCGGCGGAAGTCCGGAAAGTGATTTCAGCTGCGGGAAGACCGCATTCGAGAAGTATTTCGCACATCTTGAGGCCGGAGCACTCCTCCTCAAGTACCAGAACAGGTACTATATGGATTTGGGAAAGACGGTCAACAGCGGATTGTGTATTGAGAGAGAAAGACATGGTATATGCTCCTTTGGGTGGTTGGGGGTGTTGCACAACCTATACTATATCACAAAAATAGTATGTTTGCAACCTGAAAAGGGAAGATTTTTAGGACGATATGGCGATAACCGGGCATACCGCAGACTGACGGGAATGGCGATAACCGGGCATACCGCAGACCAACGGGGATGGCGATAACCGGGCATACCGCAGACCAACGGGGATGGCGATAACGGGGAATACCGCAGACCAACGGGGATGGCGATAACCGGGCGGACACTCGGCATAGGGTATTGGGTCATAGGTCATATAGGTCAAATAGGTCATATAAGATTTGGCAG
>JAFVRT010000315.1 GCA_017504125.1 Lentisphaeria bacterium | reverse complement strand
GGCGCAAGAGACGGTTGCGTATCGGCGGCACAAAAGGAACGCTGGAAATTTACCCTGTGGAACGGTTCGACGGAAAGGAGATCGAAGTGGAGCTTGTTCTGAAAGAGCCTTATGGTGAATATAAAGCCGGCGGTCATATTCTGAAATTCGGACCTGTTCAGGATCGCTATGAAGCGCAACTGCAGGATTTTGCAGATATGATAAGAGGCGAGAAAGAAGATGAATACTCCCGTGCCCACGATTATACATCCCATGAAGTCATCCTTGCCGCTTCCGGTATAATCAAAATTTAAATAAACACAAAAAAACAGCAAGAATACACTACTCTTATGCAACATAAAAACAGTAAATGGCCGGATATCATTTCCCGGAAGATGGAAAAATATCGGGAAATGATGTTTGAAGCAGAAAAATATATCTGGGCGCATCCTCAAACAGGCTTCAAAGAATGGATCGCTCACGAATATCTCAAGCAAAAATATTCCGTCCTGGGATTTATCCCGATAGAGGCGGGGAATATTCCCGGTTTTTACTTTGATATTGATACAGGCAGAGAGGGGCCGGCAACTGCTGTTATCGCCGAACTGGACAGTATTATTTTAGCGGCACACCCGGCAAGTGATCCGGAAACAGGCGCAGTTCATGCCTGCGGTCATAATTGCCAATCAGCGGCTCTCCTTGGTGTTGCAGCAGTCTTGAATGATCCTGAAATTCTTCAGGAACTCTGCGGAAAAATACGCATCATGGCAGTTCCTGCGGAAGAACTGATCGAACTTGGCGACAGATCTGCGATGAAAGAAGCAGGGATCCTGAAAAGCATTTCAGGCAAAACCGAATTTATGCGCCGCGGGTTCTTTGACGGAGTCGATCTTGCAATGATGATCCATACAGATACAGGCTCAAAACATAATCTCCGCATTGCTCCGGGAACAAATGGCATTATTGCAAAAAAAGTCACTTATTACGGAAGTAAAAATAAAAGCGGGGCATATCCGGCAAACGGCGTGAATGCACTTTCTGCAATGAATGTGGCAACAACTGCAATAAATGCATTGCGCGAAATATTCCCGGAAGAGTGTCTTATCCGGAACGCCTCCGTACTCACCGAAGGTGGCACCACACCACAATACCTTCCCGGCAAAGTGGTCATTGAATCCAATGTTCGTGCTTGTGAGTACAAGGTTCTGAAAGATATAAACGAAAAAATCAACAGAGCCTATACAGCTGGTGCCCTTGCCGTTGGCGCAGAAGTCGAAATCGACGATCTTGAAATGTATCTCCCGGAAAAGGACTGCGATTGCCCGGACTTTCAAAAAGTTGCTTATGAAGTCGGCTGTGACCTTTTCGGTGAAGAAAATGTCACATTCGACCGGAGCAGGGTAATTCGCAATCGCGGGGGATCCGATATGGGGAATGTCGGCGCGGTCATGCCTGTCATTCAGCCGTTTACGATGGGCATAACCGGGGTCGGCCATGCTGTGGATTGCCAGGTTACCTATCCTGAATATGCAGTGTTTGATCCGGCGGTTGTTCAGGCATCCATCGCTTGCGTACTTTTGGAAAATAACGGACAGCGTGCGAAAAAAATCGTGGAGGATTACAAACCACTTTTTCCCTCCATTGCCGAATACCTGGCAGAAATGGACCAGATTTGTGCATTGAAAAGACCGCTGACTTACGATGGAAACAATGCTGTACTTTCTGCAAAATAAATCATACGGAAGTTTCTTCCTGCCCGATATGTAAAAGCAACCATACCGTCAAAAATGGCAAGAGAAAGGGTAAACAGCAATTTCTCTGTAAAGAATGTTAACTTTCTTTCAGTATATCCACAAATACTATCACCTTAAAAAGGAAACATTCACTTGAAACATGGTCAAACTATGTTTCAAGTATGATTGCAGGGATGTCTTTGAGAGATGCTGCTGATG
>JAFVRT010000314.1 GCA_017504125.1 Lentisphaeria bacterium | reverse complement strand
GATAGAGGGATCAACAGAGTCGATCGCTTCACGGATCAATGATGCAACTCCGTTGGGGATCTCCTGTCTGATCTTTTCAAAGGCGGTGAAAATTTCATCGCCCACCTTTGAATTTTTCACCGCTTCACGGTATTCATCCTGAGTGAAATTATTGCCGGTACGGCGGTTGAATTCCGCAGTATGCAGCGGACAGAAACATTCGACTTCCGGCGAAAAACTGCGGATGTCATCATCACCGAGGATGAATACCGGTTTTTCTTTGGCAAACATCGCGGTAACTTCAAATATATACTTGCGGAAATTTTCATCCAGCGGACAGAATCTGACTTTATCACCGTTCACATTTATTGAACGGGTCCATTGTTCTTCATCTTTATCAACTCTGGGCCAGTGACCGAGAATCGACTGTATCAATAAACCAAGACGAACTTTAGTGCCGGCAAGTTCCTGTTTCAGAAGCCGGTAGCTTGCCAGCATCCTGTTGGCTTTGTTCATGGCCGGGAATCCTTCCGGATGCAGAGTCATGCAGTAAAGCACGACATCGTTTCCGGTCTGCTCCACATAATCTACGGCTTCTGCGGCAAGTCCCTTTTCCCGTCCGGGGGAATATGGGAGAACATTAAAAAAGGTGAAGTTCCGCTCAAAAAGATTTTCTGACATTTTTTATCTCCGCGATTTTCTGTTTGTACTTTTGGCATTTTTATTGATAACACAGTTGAAATAAACTTCAGCATAGTGTTGTTACTTATAATACATCACAAACAGGACTTTTTCAACCGCATCGTCAGGTTTTTCTTGACAAAAATATGTAAAGATGCTACATTAAGGCAATGATTTATTATTTTTATTCATGAGGGAATTTTTATGGAAAACGAAATGTATATCGATTTATTATGTGAACTTATCAGTATGCATCCGGAAACTGCTGATGTCGAAGCCGTCAATAAAGTACAGGACAGGGTTCAGGAATTTCTTTCTGCAAGAGGTATTTTCTGCACTATGGAACAATGCGGGGACCGGAAGGTGCTTTTTGCATCGACCACACCGGGCAGGGTGCAGGATCTGCTCCTTTGTGTGCATCTCGATGTGGTTCCGGCTGAGGATAAAAAGCAGTACGAACCTGTTATTTGCGACGGAGCTGTTTACGGACGCGGCGCAAGCGATTGCCTCGGTAATGCGATCGCTGTCATAAAAGCCATGTGTACAGCTCCTGAAGGAGCTTCTATCGGATGCATCTTTACCGCAGATGAGGAAACCGGCGGTACGACCACCGCTCACATGGTGAAATTGGGATATGGCGCACGCCGATTGAGTCTGGTCATGGATGCCGGAGGCAATGTCTATTACGGACAGAAAGGGATCATAAATTTGAAACTTACCGCTCATGGACGCGGCGGTCATTCTGCTCATCCGTGGGGATTTGACAATCCGGTCATCACGCTGATAAAGGGATTGAACAGACTTTTTGAAGTATGGGAAAATCCTGAGAACGACAACGATTACCGTCTTTCCATTGCCGCGACCGTTCTCAATGCCGGTAATGCCATGAACCGTATACCTGATACGGCTGAAGCAATTTTGAATATCCGTTTTATCAAACTTGAAGAACGGGAAAATATATGTGATTTCATCCGGAAAACTACCGGACTTGAACTGGAAATACTTGAAACATGTGATCCTTTTATGTCGCCTGCCGAAGGCGAAGATATGGCTGCTGTCGCAGCTGCTTACGAAAAGGCTTTCGACAGAAAAATCACTCCTGGCCGTATGTGCGGCGCAACTGATGCACGGCATCTTTACAAGATCGGAACTCCGTTGTATGTTTCCGGTATCAACGGTTCAGGAGCTCATTCTGCCAATGAAAAACTTCAGATCGACTCTATCGACAAAGGTGTCGCGATGATATTGGATCTGGTCAAAAATTGAATAATTTAGTACGCAACTTGTAAAAACAAAGGTTGAAAATTTTTTTTATTGATGTATATTATGGTTGAGTAACGATATGTAATTTGATAAAAAGCAAGGAGTTGAAAAATGCCGAATATCCAGCAGATCCTCAATGATGAGATCCGTCGTCTTGCCCGCAAGGAAACCAGCGGGGCTCTCAAGGAATTGAAAGCTCAGATCGTTGAACTACGGAAAACGATAGCTGCACTTAACCGCCGTATCAAAACTCTGGAAAAGGGGTGTGTCGAGAGTGTGGAAAGTGCTGCAGCAGTCCCTGCTGAAGATAATGCCGGAAACAGCAAAGCTGTGAGAGTTACTGCCGAGCGCATCGTCAAGTGGCGTACCAAGCTGGGGGTCAACAAGTCCCAGTATGCGGAACTTCTCGGAGTCAATCTGCTTTCAGTTATTCGTTGGGAAAGCGGTAAATCCGTTCCCCGTGCTGAGCAGAAACGCCGTATCGTGGAACTCCGCGATATGGGAAAGCGCGAACTGGGCAAACTTCTGGCTGAAAAAAATATCTCACCCAAAGTAAAATGATTTGAAAAAAAAAGTCCCGGAATCTTTTGTGATTTCGGGACTTTGCACATCTGCCGCAAGACAGCGGCATTTTTTTTGCTCATAAAATCTCCTCTCCATATTTTATGAACAGCAATGTGCTGCTTTTATCTAAAATACATCATTGATCGGATTTTTCAAGAGTCTGTTTCTTGGAAATCGGCAAATTATCTTTCAGAAATAGCTTAATTTTTATTTGTATTTCATTGAAATATCGAGAGTTGTAGCGTTTTTGACCGCAGGTGGTGATTTGGTGGCTGGTACGACAGAAATATTGAGCCTTGCGATCTGTTCCCGGGGGCGATCATGGTGAAACTTATTCCGGAGTGCTGGAGTTCCACGGAAAAATTTCTTTTGGTCATTGCTGCAGGAAATCGGTTTTATAAAGCATTAGCGTTCTATAAACAGTAAAAAAAAATACTTTTTTACAGGTTGCGGATTGCTTTTTTTCTGTTTCGGCTTTATAATATGGAAAGGTACTTCTATAATTTGTTGATCGAAAGGGTATGCAAGATGAAAAGTTATCGTATGCAGGATATGACTTTCCCCGAAGTGAAAGAATATCTCAAGACCAATAAAACTATTATCATTCCTTATGCTTTGAGTGAACAGCATGGTGCTCACCTGCCTTTGGATGTTGATATCCGCAACTGTAATTTCATGGCAGCCAAACTGGCTGAAAAACTGGATTGCATCACAGCCCCCACTTTGAATTACACCTTTTCCGGCGGCATGCTGCCGGGAACTATCAATGTGAAACCCAATACCTTTTCAAACCTCGTGGGCGAAATCATCGAATCTCTGGCCTTGCAGGGATTTGAAAACTTCATCATCGTTCCCGGACACGGCGGCAGCGAAAGTCTGCTGCACCTGAAGGAATCTCTGCGGATCCTCAAGTGGCTGAATCCCGCTTTGAAAGAAAGTTTGATCCTGTTGACCCAGTTGTGGGATTTCTCCCCTTCCTGGAGCGGACTCTTTGCCAAACAGGATTATCATGCCGCCTGGGCGGAAACTTCATTGCTGCTTCACTGGTGTCCTGAAGTCGTCCGCATGGACAAACTTGAAATGGATGAACCTGAAGTCGCGGAAAGACTCCGTGAAGATCCTGATAGTTATCAGCTGCGCGAAAGTTTCACCGATATGAAGCAGGAGATCGTTCAGACTTCTCAGCGTGCCGATGTCAAGATCGGTGTCATGGGTTATCCCGAAAAAGCCAACGCAGCTTTCGGTGCCCAGATCGAGCAGGAGTTCCTTGCCAATGCCGTTCCTGCCATAAAACAGGCTCTGGCTGCTGCCGAAGAAGCCCGCAAAACCGGTAAGCGCATCATTCAGCCCGACAATGTCAAGATGAAAATCAACAGCATATAATCCAAAACCAACCAAAGGAGGTTCAATCATGGCTATCGACAAGAAACATTACACCGGCGGAAATACCGAAGGCGGTATTACCAGCAGCTACGCCACCGATGACGGCGTGAAACTGAAAGTTCCTTACTCCTTTATGGGAAGTATCTACGACGATGCGGAATACACCGCCGCTATCGCCGCTATGAAACAGGATACTCTCACCATGGGCCCCAAGACCCAGGAGTTCCAGAACAAATTTGCTCAGAAGCATGGCACCAAGTATGCTTATGCCTGTTCCAACTGCACCACCGGTATGCATGTCATCACCCAGCTTTTCGACATCAAACCCGGCGACGAGGTGATCGTTACCCCCAATACCTTTGTGGCCACCAGTCTGGTGATCCTCAAAGAAGGCGGTATCCCGGTTTTTGCTGATATCGATCCCCGTACCTTCAACCTCGATCCCGAAGATGTTGAACGCAAGATCACCAAAAAGACCAAAGCTATCTATGTTGTCCACTACGCCGGTCTGATGGTCGATATGGATCCCATCATGGAGATCGCCAACAAATACGGACTGAAAGTCCTCGAAGACTGCGCCCATGCCACCGGTTCTTCTTACAAAGGCCGTATGGCAGGATCTATCGGTGATGCCGGTTCATTCAGTTTCCACAGCTTGAAGAATATCACCACTTGCGGTGAAGGCGGTATGATCACCACCAACAATGATGAATATGCCAAGGGTATCCAGAATCTGCGCTGCATGAGCAATCAGCCCCAGAGCTGGAACGATCAGCT
>JAFVRT010000313.1 GCA_017504125.1 Lentisphaeria bacterium | reverse complement strand
TTTAGCAATGCAACCTTTTTACCCAAAATTTTGAGTAAAAACAAAATCCAATAGGACAATTGATATTTGCTTTTTACTTAAATAATGCTATATTAAAAAGCAATTAAACCGCAGGTAAGTCCGTGTCACGGATCAAGAGGGAGCAGAATGTTCAGCTCCCGATCAGCACAGTTCATAGTATTGCACCATGTGCGGTCCGGATTTCTGTTCTGTCCGGCTGAGTGCCAGACTGAAAAAACTTTTCCGAAATAGAGATATCAGCGAAAGCATCTGAAAACTTTTTCACCAATTCATTTCAGAAAAATCCATTTTGCACTTGATAAATCGACATTTCCATAGTAATTTTATTATGCATCTGGTCTTTCCTTTTATTTTTCGTGTGGATACTGAAAATAAAGATCCGATGCACTTTTATCAAATAACTCGTCCTGTCACAAAATTTGGGACTTAAACAAGGAGCAAAAAAAACATGGTTGCAATGAAAAATCCTCTTGAGAGCGCCCATTTACTTGCCGACTGGTATGTAAACAATCAGCAAAATCCCGTTCCCCATACAGCCGTTGCCGGAGAGATCATCTCATACCGGGCAAAGAACGATCCGGGGCAATATCTTGCCTGTCAATGGCATCTTGCTTTCGCGGTAATGGGAATGCTCTCTGCGGGAAAAGTGTTTCAGGATGAAAAATATCTGACTGCCGCCGACAAGATGATACAATATTTGAAAACACTTCAGGTTTTCGATCCTTTTGTGCCGGATTTTTACGGTGCGATACGCGAATCCAACCCGCAATTGGGAACATTTTATGTAAGAGACTCCCTGTCTGCGGCATGGGCATTTGTCGAATACTACGAAGCTACCGGCAAGGAGGAATTTTTACAGCGAGCCATTATCTGGGCGCAATGGTTCCTCAAGCACGGCATGGATGAGACCGGCTGGCCGCTCTGGGGATACAACATTGATGCAATCCATCAGGATAAGCAGCTGGATATGCACAATGACATCCACGGTTGTTTTCACGGCGGCAGCCTGAATTTTTTTGCGAAACTGGCAAAAGTTTCCGGAGACAATTCATGGACCGGTCCTTTCTTTGAACATATAGCCGATTACTTCTGCTCGACGATCCAGCAGGAGGACGGATATTTCCGCTCGGTTGAAAAAGCCACCGGCAAAGTTCCTGCCGAAGATCCACAAAAAGGACTTCACCGCGGCAACGACGATCTGGGTACGCTCGGTCTGCTGAATGCGTGGAATGTCTATCATAAACCGGAATATCTGAAAGCAATCCAAAAATTCCTGACTGCTGTATTCCAAACCCAGTCAACCCGCGAAGATCATCTTTTTGAAGTGAATTGCGCCGCTGTTCCGGTAGTGCTGAATATCGTGGAAGAATCCCGCGGCATCGTAGATTTTCAGGCATCCAAAGAGGCGTGTATGCAAGCGGAACAAGCCCTGCTCTGCCGTCAATTCCCGGCAACTGAATCCATCGAATACGCCGGCGCGCTGGATGAACTCAACAACAACGCACTCTGCGTGCGCAGTATGGGTTACACGCTGATCTGGCTGTTGAAAAAATACGGCAATGACCGACGCTTCCTGACCGCAATCAAATAATATATCCCGGCACCACGCGATGAAAAAAACGATCCAGAAAATAATCTGCCGGAGTATGAGTGAAATACTCCGGCGTTTCGAGGCTGATTCCGGAAATTATCCCTACATTGACACAAAATTTGACATTGTGTCGAACCGGGATTTCGGGGAGAATGATGAGCCTTTCCGGCGCAAGGAGTGCATTTATTCATGGATACAGGGCAGAGGGATCGAAAGTATTGCCGGACATATCGTTTATTTTCGGAAAAACGACAACAGCGATCTTGCAGCGCGCCTGACGAAAATGCTCAGTACAGTAACGATGCAGATGGAAAAACTGCGTCGGCAAAATGGCGGCAGACTGCCTTTTGCAATGACTCCGGATGGCAGATCTTTTTTCAAACAAAGTGGCAGTCACGCCGGATAC
>JAFVRT010000312.1 GCA_017504125.1 Lentisphaeria bacterium | reverse complement strand
GGTGCAAAAAATGCTGCAGATATCGCCGCAAAACGGGAAGGAAAACTCTCCATAAAAGAGTATATTGAACTTGCCGATTCCTTCAACGCCAAAGTATCTCTCCCTTTGGCATAAATTTCACAGGGAAAAATTTATTATGAAAAGTGCAGTTGTTATAAAAGTCAATGATTTTTCATTGTGTGATCATTTTTACCGTGATGTACTGCAGATATCTCAACCTGAGATGCTTTCATCCTTCGGGGCTGTGTACAAACTTTCCGCGGATTTTACTCTTTATCTGGTAAAATCAGATGCAAAGTTCCTCGAACACGCATCTGCGGCTGTCTGCTGGAGCTTTGAAACTCAGGATATGGCGGCATTGGAAAAACGCCTTGCTGATGCGGGTTTCAATCTTGCCAAAGAAAGTTTCACTATCGGCTGCGAAGAATTCCGCCGCGGAAGTGATCCGGAAGGGAATCCATTTTTCGTAAAAGAAAGCAAATAAAAATTTGAAGTATAAAAAACAGGGCTGTTATCAAAGTAACACCCCTGTTTTTTTATGGTCCGGTATGATTTCAATCCCGGCCGTGAAAATCTATCCTGATATGCTTTTCACATTTTTCCACCGTACTCAAACGATGCGCCACCATGATCATAGTCTTCCGACCATGGAGTTTTTCAACAGCATCGATAAGAGCCTGCTCTGTTTCTGAGTCCAACGCGCTGGTGGCTTCGTCAAAAATGATTATTTCGGGATCTTTGTAAAGAGCTCTGGCGATACCGATACGCTGCCGCTGACCTCCTGAAAGCCGCATACCGTTATCACCTATCACAGTCTCCATGCCTTCCGGCAGCGCATTTACAACATCTTCCAATTGCGCGATTTTCAGTACTTCCATGACCCGTTCACGGTCTATCTCGCTGTCTTTGCACCCTACTGCGACATTGGCAGCGATCGAAGCATCATCCAGTACGATATGCTGAGGCACAAATCCAATAAGTTTACGCCATGCTCCAAGGGCATCAAATATATTTTTTCCGTCAACTTCCACACTCCCGGAATCCAGCTGGTACAACCCCAGCAGCAGATCTATAAAAGTACTTTTACCGCCTCCAGTCGGTCCGGTAACAGCAAGAGATTCATTGCGCCGTATCGTTAAATTCAATCCGGAAAATATTTTTTCAGTACTTCCGGGATAAGAAAACTCAAGATCTTTTATCTTTATTTCATTTTTAAACTCGAAACGGCTATCCGGATCACCCAAATCCTCATTCTGCCACTTCAAACCATCAATGACTTCTTCAAAAGCCGGAGTTCCGACCCGGATATTCGACATGCCATAGTTGATACGGCTGACTGCCGGAAGCAATCTTGCCATTGCAGTAATAAGCAAACTGAAACTCAATATGACAGTTCCGATGGCTTCACCTCGTAACAGCATTATCATCAATACAATTACTGCTGAAAGCACCGCTACAGTTTCAAGTGCCAGACGGGGGAACTGCCCGATAACATAATATGCGGCATTATACCGGCTCTTTGCCCGACGGTATTCCATGAAGTGATCTGTAAATGCATCCTCACAACCGGCAACCTTGATTGTTTTTATATCTTCAAAAGAGTAAAGTATCACTTTATTCAGTTTGTCGCCGTATTTATTCATACCTTCACCAATGTCCAAATTAATTTTACGCAAAGGCAGCCAGATCGCCATACTGCCGACACCGAATATCACGGCACATCCCAGCACGACCCAGGGAATAGTGAATGCAAGGACCCCGCAGATAAAAAGAATCGACAGTACATCGACAAATATCGTCATTCCGGAAATCAATACATAGTTGCAGACGATTTCCACTCTATGAATAATATTGAGAAGACCTACTTTACCATGACGGGCAAAAAGCAGATAAGGTGAATGCAAAAATCCGGAATAGATCCGTAACGACATACTTGACAATCTGTTGAATATAAATACAGTATATATCTTTATCGTTACAAAGGTCCATATATTTTTTACAATATAAAGCAATATCAACAGCAAACAGCAAATAAGCAGAAATTGGCTGTTATCGAAACAGGAAAAAAGTTGACGGAACAAACGCAGCCATTTATTCTGTTCAAGAAGTTCCGGTTTGGAAAATACCGCAACAATAGGCATCACCAAGCCCAGGCCGACAATTTCCAGCATCGATCCGACAGCCAGCAGCAGCGTTATAGCGATCATACGCCACTTGTCCTGCGGAGTGAGTAAAAACCGCAAACCGTTGATTATTTTTCTCATATTGAATCGCTTATTCTTTTATTTCAGGAGCAAATTTGACCAGGTTCCGGTAAAATCCCGTCACATCGGCGGCCTGTTTATATTCGGCTGTATTTTTCAAAAACTTCAATGCCCGTTCTGCGACCTTTACTGCAAGATCGACCCGTCCAAGACAATAAAGGCTCTGGGCATAATATATGAGTGCCCTGCCCTGTTCTTTTTTGTCCCGGTATTTTCCGGCATTGGCGGCAGCTCTGGAAATCATATAGATATTGCGGGGCGACATTTTATCCATTGGCCGGTTCATTTCGTATGTAACGAATTTCAAAAGGATCCCCGGATCGTTTTTAAACATGGCCGTAAGACGGAAATAAAATTCTCCCATTTTTCCGGTCATGTTACCCAGTTCCAGAAGTTTAAGTTCCATTTCATAGTAGGCTGCGGTGCGCGGGAAACGCTCCTGTGCCTTATGAAGCACCTTCAAAGCCCCTTCAGGCGAATTGAGCCGTCTGAAATAAATCCCCACCTGCAAAGAAACTATTTCACGATGGTTTGCATCTTTCCGTTCCAACTCTTTTTCCAGCAAAGCCAACGCCCCTTTGAAGTCGCTTTTGGTAACCATTCCGGCAAAAGCCGCATTGAAATCATCTTCATGCCTCACCTTTGCCAAGTTGTACCGTCCTTTTTCAATACTGTTGATGGCGGCAGGAATTTTCCCCACCGAACCGCGCCACATAAGTTTCCCGTCCTTACCTATCAGAATTGCATAAGGCAGCGGATTTTCTTTCCGGAGCAGCCGCGCGGCATTATTTCCGTTGACATCAGCAAGCATGGAAACATCCCCCTGCTTGCTGAAGGGTAATTTCATAAGCTCTTTGGCACTGCCTTTGCCTACAGCGACAAAAGCCACCGGACGATTCCGGAACATAAGAGCTGTCCGCAAAAACTGCTGAACAGCACGGACTCCGGTTCCGCCCGATTGCCAAAAAAGTATTGCGACCATTTTTTTGCCCCTCATTTCATGCAATTTAAGGGGTGAACCGCCAAACCAATGACCCTTGGTCAACTCCGGAGAGTTTTCTCCGATCCTGACAAAACCGCATCCCAGCAAAAGAATTGCAGCAGAACAAAAAAGCAGTATTATTTTTTTCATTTTTTCAAACTCCCGAACCACAATATGAACGGTTCAACAAGCAACAGCAGCAGAGCTGATACCATCAGCGGCCAGCCGGGTATCCCGGCACCGGGAAGATTTATCCCGATAATGAAAAGCAACACAGCATTGAGCAGCAGCAGCAGACGGAAAAGCCAGCAGCTGCATGCGACAAGAAAAGGATTGGCTTTTTCCGGGGCTTCTTTCTTTATCGTTACGGGATTTTCGGCCCGCCGCAGCAAAGCTGCCCTGACCATGGATGAAGTAAGACGCTCAAAACTTATTCCGGCAGCAGCGGCAGCCTTGGGCACCAGACTGGTAGCGGTAAATCCGGGAAGGTTGTTACCTTCAAGAACCAAAGGAACACCTTCACTATTGACGATAAAGTCAACTCTGAGCATATCCCGGCATCCGGCAAAACGGTTGAAATCCACAGCGATCTGCCGTGCCTGTTCAACGATTTCCGGGTTGACATTTCTTGGAGGACACAAATATTCGGTATGTCCGTTTTTGTACAGATATTTGGCATCGTAATCGTAAAATCCGTGAGGAGCGCGTATTTCAATGGCATCCAGGGCTTTGCCTCCCACGACAGGGACAGTCAATTCAACGCCTGAAACAAATTCCTCCACCAGCAAAGTATCGGAATGTTTGAATACGCTTTCTACTGCCTGCTCCCATTCTCCGGGATTTTCCACCTTTACGATACCGACACTTGATCCTTCTCTTGGAGCTTTGACCATCAGCGGCAGCTTCAAGTGTTCAGGGAACGGATGTTCCTCTCTGGTGATTTCGCACCACCTGGCAGTAGGCAGTCCGAAGCGGTCAAGCATTTTTTTGGTAGCGATCTTGTCCATTACCAGAGCACTTGCCACAGAATCGGAACCGACGAATTTGACAAAATTACGCTCCAGCAGATCCTGAAGTTCCCCTCCCTCACCGAAACCGCCGTGAAGAATCGGAAATACCGCATCACACTCCATAGTTTCCGGGAGCATTTCACATTTGGTCATATCGCTTAAAACCACATTGTATCCGCAGTTTTCCAAAGCTCCGGCAACAGCGGCTCCGCTGCGGAGTGAAACTTCCCGTTCACTTGAATCTCCGCCGCAAAGCACATTTATTTTAAGCGGAGCAATAAAACGGTCGATGATTTTTTGAGCATCGGGATTTACAAAACAGGTTTCCCGCTTCAGGTAGAAATTGTGTTTTTCAGCCACAGTACGGCGTATGAGGCGGATAAGCTGCATATAATCAGCTTCAGTACCGTTACCGTGATTGACGATGAAATTAGCATGGACCGAACTGATCTCAAGATCACCGAGCCGGAATCCCCGCAAACCGGATTCGTCAATAAGTTTACCGGCCGGTTCCAGGGGAGAAACATTACGGAATGTACATCCTGCAGAACGATGTGCTGGTTCGCGCACCCGGCGGCGTTCCAACTCCACTTTAAGTTTTTCCAGTTCATTTTCTGCGTTTCCTGCCACCAGTTCAAAAACAACTTCTGTAATGATGACATCGTCAGGAACAGATGATTTACGGTATGAAAAAGTGATCTCGCTGCCTTTGGCTTCCCACGCTGCACCGTCAAAAGTCACACCTTTGAGCGAATGGACCAGTTTGCCGGTTTCCTGTCCGGAAGCTCCGGCATTCATCCATACTGCACCTCCAACAGTTCCCGGAATACCGCATAGCGGTGCAAGTCCTTCAAGGCCGTTTTCAGCCGCTGTTCTGGCAGCTTTGGCAAGTCTTAAAGCTCCTCCGCACCGCATAAAGCATCCGGTGATCTCGCATTTTCCGAACTCCTGTCCATCCAGACGCAAAGCTACACCCGGATATGGAGAATCCATTCCGATCAGATTGGTTCCTGCTCCGAGAATAAAAAACGGGAACCTGCTCTTTTTCAAGACCGGCAGGATCTTCTGCAATTCTTCAACAGAACCTATCTGTGCCAGCAGCGGCAGAGATGAACCGACTCCGATAGAAGTTATTTCCCTGTAAGGGATATTTTCCAGCAATTCAATTCCCGGCGAGGCTTTCAGAAGCAAATTTTTCAAATCACTCATAGTAAATCACCGCTCCCAATTTTTACTGCATCAGCATTGCACCGCACCGACGAGATCGGAAATCCGGGAAATATTTTTGCGTTCCATATATTCTTCAAGATATGCAATGACCTTCAACGGGGTATAGGGATCCACAAAATTAGCTGTGCCGACCGCAACTGCAGAAGCTCCCGCCAACAGGAATTCGACAGCATCTGCCCCATCACAGATCCCCCCATACCGATGATCGGGATCTTTACTGCTTTGTACACATCGTACACCATGCGGATCGCCACAGGTTTGACCGCCGGTCCGGAAAGCCCACCGGTACGGTTGGCTATTTTGGGTTTCCAAGTTTCAATATCTATGGCCATAGCAGTAAAGGTATTGATAAGCGAAACCGCATCGCTGCCTTCTGCTTCAACGACTTTGGCAAACTCGCCGATAGCTGTGACATTGGGGGAAAGTTTGGTGATAATCGGCAAGGAGGTATTCTTTCTTACTTCGCGCACCACCTGAGCTGCCAGAGCAGGATCTGTGCCGAAAGCTGCGCCTCCGGCTTTGACATTGGGACAGGAAATATTGATCTCCAATGCGGTTATCCCTTCTTTTTCAGCCTCCAGAGCAGCAGCGACTTCGCCGTATTCTGCTATAGAAGTTCCCCAGATATTGACTATCACCGTTGCTCCGACTTTGCGAAGAAAAGGCATATAGTGTTCATTGTGCAGGAATTTTTCCACTCCGGGCCCCTGTAATCCTATGGCATTGAGCATACCTCCGGTAACTTCAGTCACCCGCGGCATGGGATTACCATGGGAAGGTGTCATGCGGATCCCTTTTACAGTTACCGCGCCCAACTGTGAAATATCATAAAATTTATGGTACTCCTCACCGTATCCGAATGTTCCGGAAGCAGTCATTACCGGATTTTTCAACTGGAACTTGCCCAGATCAACACTTAAATCCACTCTCATTTCTTCAATCTCCGATATAGATATTTTCCGCCGGAAACACCGGACCTTCAACACAACTGCGGGCATAACGGAACTTGTCTGCTGATTCGCTGTCATTGACCTTGACCACACACCCGAAACAACTGCCGACTCCGCAGCACATGATCTCATCCAGACTGAGTTCGCCGGGGATATTTTCCTTCCGCATCAAAGCTGCCAGAGCCATAAGCATAGGTTTGGGACCGCAACCGTATATAAAGAAAGGTTTTTCGCTCTTTTCTGCCATTACTTCAGGAATAAGTTCTGTAACAAAACCTTTTTTGCCGACCGAACCGTCATTGGTTGCAATGCAGACATCGAATCCGGCATCAGCATACTCTTTGGTCAGCAGCAGATCATCTGCACTGCGGGCACCGAGCAGAACGACTCCGCCGGGCATGGAACGGGTCAGCTGCCAGGTTGCAGCGGCTCCGTAGCCGCCGACGATTATCAATGCCCGGTAATCACTGCGCGGAGTAAAAGGAGTTCCCTGAGGTCCCATGAGATCGCAGAATTCTCCTTTTTTCATGGTACTCAACGCGGCAGTACCTTTACCAACCACTTTATAAAGTAAAGTCACCACACCGTTTTCAGCATCTTTGATACTGAAAGGACGGCGGAGCATAAAGTCCCGTCTTTCATCGATACGCACATGAACAAACTGACCGGGACGGGCATCAGAAGCAACTTCAGCTGAAGCAAAGCGGATCTGATAATAATCCCCCTTCAAATTTACATTTTCGAGAATTTCTGCTTTCATAAATAAGTTCCATTGATATAAGGGTTGTTGCGGCGTTCTGCGCCGATTGTTGTAACAGGACCATGTCCGCAATATGCCCGTGTTTCATCCGGCAGAGCCATCAGAACATCCAGCAGAGAGCGGGTTATTTCTTTATCATCCCCTCCGGGCAGATCAGTCCTGCCGCAGGAGTTCAAAAACAAAGTATCGCCGCAAAACAGATCTTTTCCGAAAAGGATTCCGGCTCCTCCCGGAGTGTGTCCGGGCAAGGCAAGGACTTTGAAATCCTGATTTTCCTCATACTCTCTCGGAACCGGCGGATTTTTCAAAGGTTCCGGAAAATAGGGCGGCAGACAATTTTCCGGACTGGTGTAATAGTTGTGATCCGGAGTACGGAGCCTTACATAATCAACGCCCAATTTACCGGCGCAATATCCGACAGCATTGATATGGTCAATGTGAAAATGGGTCAGCAGTATTTCCACCTTTTCATAATCAAATTTTTCTGCTTCGCGGCAGATGAACTCCCCGTCATCACCCGGATCGATTATATAAAGAGTTTTGGTATTTTCAGAAAAAACCAGATAACAATTGGTTCCGAAAGGTCCGACTTCCAAAGTTTTTATCTTCATTTCTCACCTCTTTTTTTTCTCTGTTCCAATGGGTTTGAAGACGATCCGGTCGGCGGCAGGCCTCATCAGTTCATTCTGCAGTGATTCTATATCACGGCATCCGGAAACTGTAACAAATTCGACCGGAACAAACAATTTGCTGCGCAGTAAGATCCTTGAAGGTGAAGCGGAATAATTTTCACTGAACCTGAATGAACCGTACTGACCGTATTCGGCTCTTGCTTTACGCCCGGATACAGCTTCATATCCGGGAGGCGGCACAACAGTATAGTTGATATTGAGCTTTTGCTGTTCGTTGCGCCAATAAGGAGATTCCCGTTTTCGGGCAACCGGCGAAGAAATGACCTTAGCAAAAGCATCATAACAGGGCAAAAGCATGATACAATATGGCCCGAAGGATTGCAAGGCATCGGTGATTTTCAATTTATAACGCAGTATTCCCGGATAATTTTTCATATCATATTCCCCCGGACCTTCGAGAGAACTGCCGTGCGAAACTGTACTGCCTTTTTCTTCAAAAAATCTGCGGAGCCGTTCCGGAGTGGCAGTTTCGATAAACTTCCTGACCTTTTCGTATTCACGCCCGTAAAGTTCTTCAGTTACTCTGACGACTGCGGAAGTATCTGCCCGGCATTCGATATAAAAATTCAAAAATCGCCCGGAGTTATACATCCCTGAACTCTGTATATTGATCAACCGTCCGGTACCAAGGTCGATACCGAGCTTGCCTTCGTTATTAACGGTTCCGGGAGCAGCATAACGGCTTGTATCGTTCAGATACCATTGTAAATCCGGCACATACACCAATATTTCATTACACATGCTCTCAGGATCCGGGGCGCGGTTGAAAATACCGGCACTTCCGGCGGTATAACCGATACCGGAAACACCGGTAAAACGGAAATTTATCTTCAAAAATTTAAGGATCGCTCCGATCAATATCGCCTGATCTGCAGAGTTGCCATAGCCGGAACTCAAAGTTACTCCGGCATTGCTCAAAGCCTCAAACGGTATATCTTTCAAAGGGACATCACTTTTACGGATGAATTTATCCACATGATCCCGGATCTGTTTTACGACCTGCGCCTTGTCTTTGCAGTTTTCCCACTTCTGTTCTTTCACCAACGCCCGGATATCTTTGACAGAGGCTTCAACTTTTTCATTGAGTACCTTGTTCAGTTTTGCCGCATAACTCTTGTTATCACCGGAACTCAACAGCACTCCGGCTGCATGCATCTGCCACGGAGCCATACCGGTTTCATTCTTGAGCCGCGGGATATCCGAAGCACTCCATGTCCGTATTCTCCGATCACCTTCATTGTACTCATTGTAATTTATCCTGGTACCATTGATACTGTTTCTGATGTGCATATCATCCGGAGCATCCACAGTCAGGCTACGGCTTACCACCGGAGCTGTTGAGGTAAAGAACGGGATATGCATACTGAAAAAATTACGGTTGCGGAAAACTCTTTTCATTTCAACTTCGATCACGCTTCCGGGAACAACATTGGGCAGACTCGCCACCAGAATTTTTCCGGCAGGATAACGCGGCCCACCGGCATTTCCCGGAGAATCCATTACATTGAGTTCATTTTTTCCGATTTCTCTGATTTTTCCATCCGGCCCGGTAACTTTTGCCTGCAGAGAAACACTTTCCCATACCGGTACAAAGGGGATCTTTATTTCGCTGTGAGCTTTGACTCCGGCATAATTGAGTATCAGCCGTTTCAAAGAAGTGGTAACGCTCCAATTGCTGCTGTCCTGCAGTTTTATATGAGTGGCATATTTGTCGATGACGGAATCTGCTCCGGCAAATGCCTGCAAATTTTTTTCAGTTCCTGAAAGTCTGAAATCATCTTCTGCGACAGGCAGCACCGCGCATGAGTTTTTCATACGGTTCAAAGCTGCTTTAAGCTCCGGATATTCCGAACTTTTCAATTCGAGTACATTAAGAGAAAACAGATTTTTGGCTTTCAGTACATTTCCACTCAAAAAACTGTTCCTGTTCCACTCGATTTTTTTCCCGACTCCGAATCTTGCCGACTCCGGCAACGCCAGAACGCGACAATTTTCAGGCAGCGTAACAGAAAATTCTTCATCAGAAAAACAAGTGGTAAAAAACTTCAACGGGTACTTTCTTTTCAGCAATCCGATATCCTGAAAAACCGCTTCACTTATTCCGAATCCGCGTGAAAGTTCCGGAACCATCACCAGCCATTCTGCAGCAAAACGGCGTTGCGGCACAGAAAAGTGAAGTTTGAATTTCAAAGGTATCGACATATCACGGATATTTTCAGGAGTGATCTCCAATTTTTTCAACTCCACTCCCGGCAGGATCCGGCGTAATCTGCCGGTAAAAAACTCCTCTTTTCTTTCAGCCGGCCATCTGGAAAGAGCTCCGCGATAATAAAGATCGTTTACACCGTAAAGTTCTATCAGGCTTTTACAATGCATGATCCCTTCTGCATCGATCCTGGCAGAGCTTCTTATCTTTGCAAGATTTTTTTCTGCCGGCACCACGGGAGAACGGCGCAGTATTTCCCCTTCGGGATGAGCCACCAGATAACTCATATCCGCCTGAAAAGCCGGAAAAAGATCTGTCGTTGACTCATATGTCGGATCCATCAGCACATAATTGCCTTTTCCAAGCTCCACCGCTGTCACGGCATGATTGAAATATCCATTGGGGATCTCATCATCTTTTGGATCACCGGACATAAAAAGTACCGGAAAAGCCTTGAATCCGGCCAGTTCCAGCATGGAAACCAGTAAAGCAGCCTTATCCCGGCAAACTCCATATTTTTGCTCGAAAGTAAGTTTCACATCATGGGGTTCGTATCCGGGAGCTTCTTTTTCCGGCGTGATCCCCATATAGCGGATCTGCTGAGAAACAAACTGAAAAATGGCTCTTATCTTTGCCATGTCATCCTTTTTGCCTTTGATAAGCTCAGCCGTTTTCTGCCGCATTGCCGGAGTTACTGCATCAAGCCGGGGTCGGCAGAGATTCCAATACCACTTTGAAACATCCTTCCACGATCCTGCGGTACTGACCAGCAGCCGCTGCACACAGGTATGAAGCTCCGGCATACCGGGCTCCCGGATGACCTGTGGTACATCAGATGCGTGCCACTTGTAAATTATTCTGCCGCTTTCACGCTTCTGAGAAAAAACCACGCTGCCTTTTACTTCATCTTTCAATGCAATTGAACGCAGCGGCATTTTTTCCGGCATATCCACTTCGATAACATTTTCTATTATCGGCCAATCGGACTGGAGAAGTGAATAATTACTCCAGAATCCGGGTATTCTGGGCTTGAAGTGTTCATCTGAAGTACGGAAATAGAGCACATCCCCCACTTCGACACGGGGTAAAGAAATCACCAGACGCTTGCTGGCAGGATCATAAATATTACTTGCCATCTGAGAAGAATCGATAACCACACGGCTGTTGGCTGCAATATCGATATTTTCCTTACGCCCGTCCGGTTTGATGACCGTTATCTGCTCGACTTTGATACGGTTGTAATGCTCATTGAAATAAAAACTCAAACGCCGCAAGGCATTGCGTCCGTTTTCGGTAAGGATCTTGGCATAAAATTCATCTTTTGCAGTATAAGTTCCTGATTCATGACATACATAACGCTCCCTTTCAGATAACAGCACATTATCTGCATCCGGGAACTTTTCTCTGACCACTCCGGCAGATCTTTTAAGGATATCGGGATCAAGCTCTTTTGCCGCAGCCCAACAACTGAACACCGTTGTTGAAATCAAAAAAATCAGAAATGATTTCAATAAAAATTTCTTCATAAGGATACTATTTGCAAACAATAAAATGATACTATGTCAAATATACCACTTCCCGGCTGATTTTCAAGGTAAAAAAGCAACTTTTCCAGACAGTTTATCTATCTTCCGATCATTTTTTCAATTATCGAATCCGCTATCGCTTCCGGATCAAGTCCGGCCAGCTTTCTCAAGTCAGCAATATTACCATGTCCGATCACTTCATCACGCCAATAAAAACTCATGATCCCGCCGTTTTCCACCCCGGCCAGAGTTTCGGCCAGAACCGCAGCAAGTCCTCCGGCGGCATGATCTTCGATGGTTATCTGAAGTCTGGACTTGAAATGCAAGGCAAGTTCCCGGTCAAAAGGAGCTATGAATCTGGTATTTATCAAAGTTGCCTCAATACCTTTTGTTTTGAGCAGAAAAGCGACCTTTTCTGCAGTTCCGCATTCTGCCCCCAATGCCCACAAAACCGGACCTTCCGGACTTTCCTTCAATATTTCCGCCCTGCCGTAGAGAAGTTTTCCCGGTATGGGCAGATCCTTTTCATCAGATCCGCCGCGGGGATAGCGTATGACCGAAGGAGTTTTCAATTCCAATGCCAGATCAAGCATCAGTTCCAATTCGTTTTCGTTCCGGGGCATCATTACGGGCAAACCGGGCAGAGCACGCAGAAACCCCAGATCATATATTCCGTGGTGGGTGGGGCCGTCTGGAACGATTCCGGCCCGATCAAAGGCAAATATCACCGGAACATTTCCCAGCACAGCATCATGATATATGCAATCCAATGCTCTTTGGGCAAAGGTTGCATACATGGCACATACCGGTCTTTTGCCAGCCAGAGCCAATCCGGCAGAAAATATCGCGGCATGACCTTCAGCAATCCCAGTATCGAAGCACCTTCCGGGAAAAAGTTTCGCAAACTCCTCCAATCCGACTCCCGGTATCATAGCGGCTGAAACGCCGCTGATCCTCCGGTCTTCTGCGCCTTTACGGCACATCCAGCGGCCGAACGCAGCAGAAAATCCTCCGGAGCTATCCTTCATTCTGCCGCTTTCAGCCTCAAATTTTCCAACTCCATGATAGACGGAAGGAGCATCTTCGGCATACCTTGCACCTTTTCCCTTTTTAGTCAGCACATGAAGCAGCAAAGGACCGTCAAGTTCTTTTATCTTTTCAAGCATGGCGACAAGTTCATCTATCGAATGACCGTCAACAGGACCGAAAAAACGGAATCCGAAAGACTGAAACAATGCACTGGGCGGCAATATGGCAGCTTTTATCCAATCATCCAACCGCCGGAAAATCCGCAATAATGCCGGGGATTTCATGATATTGCGCCGCAGAACATTTCTGGTACGGTTATAAGTTTTTCCGGCAATGATCCGGCTCAGACTGCGGCTCAACGCTCCGACTGCAGGAGAAATGGACATCCGGTTGTCATTCAATATGAGCAACAGATTTTTCCCTCCGGAACTGCAGGCATTGAGAGCTTCAAAAGATATCCCGTTGCCGAGAGCTCCATCACCAACTACTGCGATCACTTTAGCAGTATCGTTGTCAAGGTTTCATGCGGCCCCCATGCCGAGAGCAATAGAAACAGCGTTTCCGGCATGACCTCCTACTGCAGGATCAAATTCTGATTCGGAAGGATTCGGAAAACCGGAACATCCCCCCGTTTGCCGTAAATTTTGGAACATTTCTCCGCGCCCGGTCAGCAACTTATGAGCGTAACATTGATGTCCGACATCGAATATCAACGGATTTTTACGGATATCGAATACCCTGTGTAATGCCAAAGTCAGTTCCACACATCCGAGATTCGAAGCCAAATGACCTCCGTTACGGCTTACTGCAGCAATTATTTCCTTGCGCAATTCAACTGCAGTTTCCTCAAGTTCTTCGATATTCATAGCGCACAAATCATCGTGTGCAGTACATCCGTTCCAATCCATGATCC
>JAFVRT010000311.1 GCA_017504125.1 Lentisphaeria bacterium | reverse complement strand
CCGGTTGCTCTTGAATGTCGGGTCAACAACACCTTGGAACTGGGAAGCCATTGGCTCTTTATTGCCGATATTCTGGCGGTCAGAGTAAATCCGGATCTGGTGGATAGCAATGGCAAATTGGACATGGAAAAGGCAAACCTCATCGCCTATGCCCATGGATGTTATTACGAAGTAGGTGCAGCATTGGGCCGTTTCGGTTATTCAGTGCGGAAAAAACAATAAAGGACTTTGCATTATGTGGGAAAATGATTTCATTGCATCCCCCCCGAAATTTCCGGAAGGGGAACCACGGTTTCTCGATGATTTGAAAAGTTGGAAAATTGCTGTTCCACATTGGAACAACGATACACTTCCCGGCCCTGATACTCTGGACATGCGCAACGGATTCATTGTAAACCGTTCCACCTTTCCCGATCCGGAAGGTCTTCTCACCAGCGTATACGATCATCTCGACCGTTTCCGGGAATCAATAAAATTCCCTGCTGCCGGTCCGGAAGTAAAAACTGTAAAATGCGATGATCTCGATTCCGAAAGTTACCGTCTTGTGGTCAACGGTTCAGGCGTTGTGATCGAAGCCGGAAATACCGAAGGGGCCCGCCGGGGACTTTATTACTTTGAAGAACAGTTATGCGCCTCACCGGGAGCTTTTCTGCCTTTTCAGAACACTCGCAGGGACAACTGGCTCAAAAACCGCATTTCCCGTTGTTTCTTCGGACCGATCAAGCGTCCTCCCTTCAATATCGACGAACTTATGAACGATATCGACTACTATCCGGAGCCTTATCTTGACCGTCTGGCTCAGGAAGGCGTCAACGGACTCTGGCTCACTATCATTTTCCGGGAAATTTGCTCCACTTCATTTCTTCCGGAAGATCCCGACGCAGAACGGCGGCGTGAAAAACTGCGCCGTTCTGTGGAAAAATGCCGTAAATTCGGTATCAAGATCTGGGTTTTCGCCATTGAACCTGCGGCATGGGCCATGAACAATCCCAAACCGGATTCTCTGCCCCAGGGACCGGAAACATGGGGTCCCAGCTATCTTTTCTGCCCCAATTCGGAAGAATCTGCCCGCTATCTTTATGAAAGCACCAATTCCCTTTTCAAAGCAGTTCCGAATCTCGGAGGCTTGATGCTTATTTCTCACGGCGAACGCCCCACCTCATGTATAAGTGCAGGAGCAATCTCATCTGAATTCAACTTGCCATGCCAGAAAGATTGCGGACTTTCTGTTTCCGGAATCTTCGAAAAAGTTCTGAAACCCATGCGTCAGGGCATCAAAGATGCCAATCCCGATGCGGATATGATAAGCTGGCTTTATCATCCCCAGCCCGATCAGTTCAATTCATGGATCTACAAACTTCCGGAAAAACTTTCGGATGATATCATTCTTGCATACAATTTTGAATCCAGCTGCACAAAAAACCAGTTGGGCAAGATACGGGTCGGCGGCGACTACTGGCTTTCATGCATCGGCCCTGCCGACCGCTTCGGCAGAATGGCGGAAGCTGCTTCCGGACATTGCCAATTTGCCGCCAAGATGCAAGTCGGCTGTTCTCACGAAGTCGCAACGATCCCCTTTGTTCCGGTTCCGGGACTGCTTTACAAAAAGTACAAGGAAATGCGCCGCTGCGGGGTGAGTCATGTTATCCAATGCTGGTATTTCGGGAATTATCCGGGAGCCATGAACCGTGCCGCAGGAGCGTTGGCTTATGAAGATTTTTCAACTTCAGAAGAAGAATTTCTCTCCCGTCTGGCAGCTCCGGAATGGGGTGCGCGCAATGCCGCGGATATGGCAACGGTATGGCAGACTCTTGGAAACGCCTACATGCAGTACCCCCTGGGCTTTGAGTTCCAGTACTACGGACCGATGCACGACGGTGCTGTTTGGCCGCTTCACCTGAAAAATGTGCTGCGCAAGCTGCCGCGTACCTGGAAACCGGATTATGAACCCGCCGGAGATGCTGTCGGCGAATTTCTCAACAATTTCGATTTACCTGAAATGACTGTTCTGTGCCGCAAACTCTCTGAAGCATGGGACGAAGGCTGGCAGAAACTTCAAACCTTTATAAACCATTTCAAAGGTGATAAAGCGCGTGAAATGGATGCCATGCTCATAGAGGCTCTCAACTGTCATTTTCTTGCCGGAGCAGATATCGTGGAATTCTATTTCCTCCGCAACCGGATGCTGAATAATGCCGGATCCACGGATGAAACCTTGAAAATGCTTGAAGATATCACAAAACGGCAGATCTCCATCAGCGACCGGCTGGCAGAATTGTGCGAAGCAGATCCCAGACTCGGTTATCATTCTGAAGCTGAAGTTTACAAGTATTTCCCTGAAAAACTCCGCTGGCGCAGCGAAACTCTGCGGCAGCTGCTTGCCGACGGCTTCCCTGCCCTTCGCAATGCTCTTGCTGAAGGACAAAGCTGTTCTGAAGTGCTGGAAGAAAAAGCTGAATTCCAATGCGGTATCACATACCGGAGTGAAAGTTTCACCTGGCAGGCCTCCAGAGAGGAACGCTGCCTCAGACTGGATATCACAATAAAAGATGCTCAAGATAAATACCTTGACGATGTTATGATGATTATGATCGGCGACCGGCTGGCTGCCATGCGGCCATGGAACATCGTGGCGGCAATGACTCCTTCCCAGTTCATATCTGACGGCGGATTCCGGAACTGCTGCAAGAGCAAATTTGAAAAACAGTCCGGCTTCTGGAAGGCGGAAATTCTCATTCCTCTGGCCCTTCTGCCCGATGCGGATTGCTGCCGCATAGGTTTTGAACGAAGTTCCTGCACCAGAGAGGGTGTCAGAGAATACGAACATTTCCCCAAAGGTGAATACGATCACGACGGCAGACTCCAATTCGGATCATATACCCCTGATATGATGAAAAAACTCCTGTTCTGATAAACTGCAGAACAAAAAAAAAGGCTGCGGCAAACAAAATCGCCGCAGCCTTTTTACTGTCCTTACGGTCTGGAACTCAGAAAGATTTTTCCATATCAAGCAGTTTTTCAACAATGAAACTGCAGATTTCCGGTTTGAACTTGGGTCTGAGCAGTCCGGGACCGAACCAGACTTCGTAGAAACCGAAGGCTCCGAAGTCATCGCTGTCAAAGACTGACGGATAACGCTCAAACATCTCTCTGTCCGGGAAATAACCGGAGTCACCATTGGCAACAGAAACTGCCACCGGGAACCTGGCACTTCCTTTTTCCATCAGTTCTTCACCGATAAAGAGGAAGGCTTCACCGGGAATGGCGAAGATCTCAAGTTCACCCATTCTGAATACCTGAAAATCCCGGATCACCCGGAAATCATGACCCTGTTCGGCCATGATCGCCATTTCGATCATACGGTCATGGATGTAATTGAGCAGTTTCACATCGCCAAGGCCCTTTTCAGCCTTTTCCTTCAATTTGGCAGCAACTTCACGGTATTCAACAGCATCGACCTTTTCGGAAGGCAATTCAAGACTCTTGAGCGAAGCCTGCACCGGAAACAATGGTATTTCCTCACAATCATTGAGGGAATTTTCCAGATCGTCGGTATAACTTTTACCGATCCACTCCAGATTTTTATCCCGTTCTTCTCTTGAATGGGTCCAGATCACATTGACATCACCGGCAGTTCCATAGAGAAACAGCGGTATCTCCGCCATCTTGCGATCCTTGATTTTTGCATTGGCATCGCCCATCCAGTCGGCGGAAACATAAAGCTGAGGCCCGAAAACCACTCCGTGCATGGCATGGTTGTGGAGCAGCACTTTTACCGAACCGTCCTCTCGGCAGAACTTGACGAACCGGATATCCGGATCGGTATGTTTATCACCGCCCATAGTGCGCCGGGAACCGAGCTGCTTGCGGATTGGAGCCTTGCCGCAGAAAGCCCTGACAGGTTCTTCGTTTTTCAACGCTTTGCCCACAGTTTCTTTCACGGTACGACGCCAGTTTTCCACAAACTGAACACTGGGTTCTCCATATCCCACATCGCATGACTCCATGCAGGGGCCGGAGTGTGTATGGGTCCCGGCGAACATGATGGACTCCGGAAAAATCGCATATTCCTCGGCCAATTCCATGCGGAGCAGCCGGCAATGTATCTGGCTTGAAGCAAGCATATCAGTCACAACAACGATGTTGCGCCGTGTTCCGTCATTGACCGAAAGTACCCGGCAGTAAAGGGGATCACGCACACCGATATTGCGTCTGCCTCTGAAAGGACCGAATCCGCAAAGCTCCGCAAAAAGCGGAACTTCTACAACTGCTTCTGCGGCTCCGACCAGAACCCGCTGTGTCATATTCCGTATTCTCCCATGACCTTATTGAAGACCTCGACCATCTTTTCGCAGTTGGAGCGATCACCGTTGATCCAGCGGATATCAGCCAGCATGATGCGGTTGTAGATGATGTCGGCAACAGTTTCAAAACTTTCGACCCGGTATCTTTCGGGAGAAACCTGCCACAGACGCTGACGGTAGGTAACTTCGCCCCAACCGGCGAAGATCTCAGTAGCACCTTCGGCATTGACAGCTGCGATGACATCAGCTTTGGTCTTGCCGGGTTTCAACATGGCGGGATCAACTGTGATACCGAAAACATAATAGTTCTGCATGGTAGCGCAGCGGCCGGGTTTCTGAGTGCTGATACCGGGGATCTTGCCCAGTTCGGCGCGGAGATAATTGGCGTTATCCTGACGGTGTTTGGAGTCAGCTTCAAGACGATCGAGCTGCTCCTGCAGGATCACAGCCTGGAATTCAGTTCCGCGGTAGTTGCGGGAATCCAGATCGGTCGGCGGAGGAGTTGAGGGTTTACCCTGTTTGCTGCCCAGTCCGTAGCCGATATGGGAATATCTGCCGATCAGGTCATAGAGATTTTCATCATTGCAGGTACAAAGACCGCCTTCTCCGGCAGTCATGATCTTGGACTGCTGGAAACTGAAACTTCCCACATCACCGAAACTTCCGACGCCTTTTCCGTTCCACTTGCCGCCGTGAGCGTGAGCACAGTCTTCAATGACTTTGATGCCGTGCTTTGCAGCAATAGCGGTGATCTTATCGAGATCGGCGATGGAACCGAAAAGGTGAACGGGGATCACAGCCTTGGTGCGGGGAGTGATAGCAGCTTCAAAAGCGGCAGGATCCATACAGAAAGTATCTTTTTCACCGTCAACAAAAACGGGAGTTGCTCCGACATAGAGAGGAGCCATACCGGTAGCCATCCAGGTCCAGCTGGGAACGATGACTTCATCGCCGGGACCGACGCCGAGGGCACGGAGCGCAGTTTCGAGGGTAACAGTGCCGTTGACCATGAAAGTACCGAATTTGGCATCATGATACTTTGCGAAATTCTCAGCAAATTTCAATTCCTCAGCACAGTAGAAACTCCATTTATGGCTCATATAGAGATCGCAGAGTTTTTTAGCAACTTCAGGACATACCGGAGGCCACACTTCAAAATTCATACCATCAGCAATAACTTTATTGCCGCCGTCGATTGCAAGTTTACTCATAATTCCACTCCTTTATTGGGATATGTTGGGTACAATTCGTACAACGATAAGAATATATCATTGCAAGTGCAGTTTTTCAATATATAACTTTACAAAAAAATATATAAAAAATGACTTTTTATTTGTTTTACAAGCAAGACAGCTGTATATTATCTTATGAAAAGGAAAAACTGCTTATGATTTCAGAAGATCAGAAAAAACTTTTTTTTATGTGCCGGGACGAAACATCGCTTCCTGAGCTGCCGATTTCCCAGCACATTCTTCAGCAGGAATCCCATATTGAACGGGAAATACTGCTGGTAGACTCCGGAAACTCATCATTCCTGCTGAACGGAAAAACGGTCGAATGTACTCCGGGAGATGTATTTTTCATCAACAGCAATGTCCCTCATCAGATGGGATATCGTAATATAAAAAGTGATATCAATCACATCTGGTTCCATCTGCATCCGGAGCGTTTTTTTGCCATGTCTTATGAAGTGAACGGCGATTCCCCTGTACGCCGCTGCCGTAACTGGGAACTCTCTCTGGCTTTGCTCAAAGTGATAAATTACCGCTGGGATCTGGCTCTGCACAGCACAGGAAAAATGCGTACCGCTGTCTACAGCAGTATCGCCCGGATCATCTATGAAGAAATATCGTTTCAGTCTGAAGCTGCGGCTCATCCTTTCGCACCTAATCATGATATCGTGGAGTGGATGAAAAACCACATCTCGCTGAATAACGGCCGCAACTCATCAATGGAAGAACTGGAAAAACTCACCGGATACAACCGTTATCATCTTATGCGCAAGTTCAAAAACACCTGCGGCATGACCATCGGTGAATACATAAACACAGTACGCAGAGCCTTTGTTG
>JAFVRT010000310.1 GCA_017504125.1 Lentisphaeria bacterium | reverse complement strand
ATCACGCAGCTGGTTTGCCTTGGTCCCGGCGTATTTGAAACCTCCGGCAGCAGCTTTGCGATACCACTTTACTGCTTCATATTTATCCTGCGGAACTCCGATACCGCCCTCATAACAGCGGGCGAGCATGAACTGAGCGTAACAATTGCCCGCCGATGCTGCAATGCGGAACAATGCAGCGGCCCGCTTCAAATCTTTGGCAACACCGCGGCCGTTTTCGTAACAGCATGCCAGTTCATAAATACCATAGGTATTTCCGGCTTCAGCGGACTTTTTGTAATATTTCACAGCTTCGGCAAGATCTTTTTTGCCCTTGATGCCGTTAGCGTACATCAATCCGAGTTCATACATGGCATTTGAATTGCCGCTCTGAGCGGCTTTTTCGAAATAGGTGAAGGCGACTTCAGGATTTCTGGCTACTCCGAATCCGTCTTTGAAGCAGATAGCCAACATGAGCATTGCATTATCATTACCCATCATCATGGCTTTACGGTAGTGATTGTAAGCGGTTTTTTCATTAACTGCCATACCGATACCTTTGCTGTTGACCACTCCGAGCCACAGCTCGCCCTCGGAGCATCCCCAGGCTGCAGCTTGTCTGAAATAACGGATCGCTCCGGGTACATCCTTTTTTGTTCCCACGCCATTCAACTTGCAGATACCCAACCGGTATGCACATTCCCCGCTGCGGAGCTTATATCCATCATTGAGGAACGCATGAGCTTTCTTGTAATCCTTGCTGACACCCCAGCCGTTGAGATAGTACTCAGCAAGTTTTGCATAAGCCGGGGCATACTTCTTGGATACGGCGATTTCCAGATTCTTTCTTCCCAGCTTGTAATCACGGGGAAGTTTGCTTCCTTCCGTATAAATATTTCCCAATGCAAAAGCAGATGTAACATCACCGTCAACTGCAGATTGCTGAACGATCCCAACGCTGGTCTTAGCGGAATCAGCAGAAATATCGCGCGCTTTGCTGATCAAATCAGAAAGCATGGACTTGGCATGTTTGTTACCCTGCTTTGCGGATCTCTCAAAATAATTCATTGCGCTGACTGTATTCGCGGGAACTCCAATGCCGTCCCTGAGGAATGTACCGTAGAGCAGCTGAGCATAACTGTCGCCGGCATCTGCAGCGGCAAGAGCGAGTGCCGCTGCCTCTTTGAGATCGGCACGGCATCCCCATCCGTTACGGAGGCAGAGAGCGAGATAATATTTTGCTTCAACATTTCCGCGCTCTGAACCGTATTTGAAATATTCGTAAGCCTTCATTTCATCTTTCGGGACCAGCCGGCCCTGCAGATAGATGCGGCCCATCTTGACTTTGCCGTCAATAACACCGCTGCGGGCAGCCCGTTCCAATATTTCCAAACCGCGGGATGAATCCCGGCCGCGCATGGCAGTCGCCATAACAAATCCGGCGGCAGCCATAGCATCCGGATCTCCCATATCAGCGGCCTTCTGCATCATGCTGAACCAATTCCGGTCATTTTGGATTTTTGCGATATCAGCTTTAAGCGTGAAAGCCGGGGGGTAGTTCTTTTTCACACCGATATCAGCGCGGAGTAAAGCTGCTTCAATACTGCCTTTTTTTATCAGCTCTCTGCCGACAAAAACGGCGGCTCTGGCGTTTCCGGAACCGGCCATGGCAACGAGTTTCGCCCAGGCAGCATCTTTTGCTTCACCCGCAGCGGCAGAAAGATAATCGACTTCTGCCACGGCAGCTTCGGAAAAAACATGACCGGCAGCATTCACGAACCATTCTCTGGCCTGAACCGGATCGGACACGATCACTCCTCCCTTCAAGAACCAGTCGCCGATCAGCATGGCGGCATTCTTGTTCCCGCCTGCGGCAGCCCGACGGAGATAACGCAAAGCCAGCGGATGATCTTCATTGATCACCATGCGGCCTTTGACACTGTAGCCTTCAAGATATACGCGTGAAAGCAGCAGCATGGCATCGGAAATCCCCTGAACGGCGGCACTTTCCAACAAATCGACACCTTTGAGTACATCTTTGACGCCGCCGACTCCGCGAAGCATGAAATAACCTGCCCAGAATTGACCGAGCGCATTACCCATTGAAGCGGACCTGGCAAAATACTTGCGGGCTTCGGGCAAAGACTGTTTTATACCGAATCCCTCTTTAAGACAGATCCCGTACAACGCCGCAGCCTGACCATCTTTGTTTGCAATATGGCCGAGCTGGCGTACTGCAGATGCCGGATTGGCGGAAATCGCTACGGCAGTATGCTCTTTCATGCGCAACACCGCCGCGATCTCATTGGAAATCGCAGCAGAAACCGTTCCGGCATGGGCATCTGCAAAACAGACACAAACCGCCAGAAACAGCACCGCTGACAGGATATGCTTCAAATTCATCATCACCTCAAAAAATTTATATCAGACAATTCATCGTCAAGACTGTTACAAAAGACCATTAGATACTTTACATGCCAAATGTATATATTTCAAGTTTAAAGGGACAAAATTCACAAAAAAAAATCAAAAAAACATATATTTTTACAACTTCACGCTTGATTTTTCACTATTTGATAACTTTTCAGAACTTCGTTAAGTTTGAGCAACGGCAAGCCGATAATATTTTCCAGCTCCCCCTGCCACGATGCTTTGAGCAGTTCCGGATGTTCCTGTATGGCATAGGCTCCGGCTTTATCCAGAACATACACACAGCGCAGATAATTTTCGATATCTTCCCTGCTCAAAACTCCCATTGAAACATAAGAAACCGTACTCCAGACAACTTTTATCTGCCTGCTGCGGCACACCAGCGCAGTACCGGTTATCACCCGGTGGGTCGTCCCGGAAAGAGCTGAAAGCATCCTTACCGCATCTTCGTGATCTGCCGGTTTACCCAACATCTTCTGCCCGGAAAAAACTCCGGTGTCGGCACCGAGGACAAAATGCTCCGGGAACCTTTCTGCCACAAACTCTGCTTTGAGCAAAGCATTTTTTGCCGGAAGTTCATCCGGGATATCCCCTTCCGAATACTCCGCGACATCCGCCGGAACACACAAAAAATCGGCTCCGGTACGCCGCAGCAGCTCTTTACGCCTCGGTGATTCAGAGGCCAATATAAGAACCGGACTCTGTTGGTGCGGAACCGGCATTTACTTCAACTTCATTGCTTTCGGAATTAATGATCCACAACTTTACGGCAGAAATATTATCGATACCGAATCCTTTTTCCAGAGCTTCACAGAGCCGCGGCTTGAATTCATCACAAAAAGCCGGGATCCCGGATTGGTCACTCAAAAGATAACCGCAATAGATGGTCAACTGATAACAGCGTCCCCGCTTGGTCAGAACGATCTTTTCTGAATGGACAGCCGGATAAACAGCAAGTTCCCGCTCAACAACTCCGGCAATGACATCTTTGGAAACCATCGTATCACCGTCTCCGCGGCGGACCGCCACCACATTGCAGCGACGGGTACGGAATATAATTTTTATAACAAGACGCAAAAACAGCAGCAGCAGCATCAATGCCAGAATAAAGGCAAGTGCCGCCATAAATCCCTGATTGAAATCGCTGCCCAGCAGAGAACGCCACCATTGAGGTTCATTCAATACTTTAATAATGTTCATATCTGGTTCAATATCCCATAATTTTCAGTTTATCTGTCCTGAACCGCAAAAGCCGCTGCCGGAAAATAACTCCCGGCAGCAGGCTTTCAAATATTCTTCCCTGT
>JAFVRT010000309.1 GCA_017504125.1 Lentisphaeria bacterium | reverse complement strand
TCGCAGCAGATTGGCTGATCGAACGGAATTACAACTGCATTCTTGACGCGGCTACTCCCATCGCCGACCTTTTCAAGGCTAATCCCGATGCGGAAGTGGTTATCGTGCGGAGCGAAAAAATGACTCCGGAACTGATCGATATGCTGCCGGAACTTAAACTTATCGTCCGCGCCGGTGCCGGATTCAATACTATTGACACCAAGTATGCCCGTTCAAAAAATATTGATGTCATGAATACCCCCGGAGCCAACTCAAACGCTGTTGCTGAAGAAGTTATCGCTCTTATGCTTGCTTCTTCCCGTCATGTGGTGGCTGCAGATAAATCCACACGCGCCGGATTGTGGGAAAAGAGCAAGTTTATGGGCCACGAGATCACCGGCAAGACTGTCGGTATCCTCGGTCTTGGACATATCGATCAGCTGCTGGTCAAGCGGCTTTCCGGATTTGAAGTCAAAGTTCTGGGCTTTGATCCCATGATCTCTGCTGAACAGGCTGAAAAGATCGGTGTGGAGCTTTGTACTGTTGAACGCATCTTTGCCGAGTCCGATTTTGTTTCTCTGCACATTCCTGAAAATGATGCTACCCGCGGTATGATCAACCGCGCTCTCTTTGAGTCCATGAAAGATGGTGCCACTCTGGTAAATTGTGCTCGCGCCGGAGTCATCAATGAAGCTGATTTGCGTGCAGTAAAAGCCAATAAGACCATCTTCTATCTTAATGATGTTTATCCCAAAGATGAGGCCGGTGAAAAGAGTGTGGCCGATGTGGCCGATATCATGATGCCCCACTTGGGAGCCAATACATTTGAAGCCAATTTGAATGCTGCCCGCAAGGCTGCGGAACAGATCGTTGACTACTTTGAAAACGGTGTTACCACCGCTGTTGTCAACAAAGCATGAAATTGCGGTTTTTTCGGTAAAACAGGACGCGTTTTTTTGAATCAGAAAAAAACAAAAACTAATTTTCCCGGTGTCCGGCACGGCACCGGGACTTTGTTGCGGCTCAATCTCGCCCCGATCATGGGGCGCAGAGATGCCGCATACGATGCGGTGGCTGAATATGCCGCCGTTTCTGTTGCTGCTGAAAAAGCCGGAGAACTGCTTGATATTCTCAATGTGGCAGAAAGAGATTCTGCGGATCTGCTCGGACTGCTGAGCAGTCCTGATACCATTGAGAGAGAGCAGCATATATTCCGTCACATCCGCGAACTTGTGCAGCTGCTGCAAGTGCTGGAGTCTTGGCGGAATTTTGAAGTGAGTTCCGGCTCTGAATTTGACGGACAGGTGAGGAATTCTGTATCTGCCAGAATTGCCGGAGAACTGAAAAAAGTCGTGTCCAGTCTGGAGCTTTACCGTTATTACGCGGCCAAAAGTGCCAGTGCATCCTATGCAGAACATTACAAAAAGTCTTATTCCTTTTATCTTGATATTTACAAAAGCCGCCTCAAGGCTGCTCAAACAGTGGAAAGTTGATTATGAACTATCGGATTGAAATTACTACGCTGCCGACTATGCACGATTCCCGTGCTGCCGGTGTCCGCAATGCTATTGCCGAACAATTCGGACTCAAGCTGAAAAATCTTCTCAGCCGTGATGTCTATACGATTTCCTCGCCTTCCATCACGGAAGATGAGGCCTTTGCTATTGCCGGACGGATCAGCAATCCGGTTCTGCATTGTTTCCGTGTCAATGACCGCAAGTCGGAAAACTTTGCCCAACTTCCTGCCGCAGATGCTCTTATCGCCGTCGGTTTCCGTCCGGGTGTTACCGACAATGTGGGCCGCACTCTGGCTGCCGCTGCATCTGATGTGCTCGGCCGTAAAGTTACTGCTGACGAATATTTTTTCAGTTCGACAGAATATCTTCTCTACGGAGATGCCGATGTGGAAAAGGCCCGTATGATCGGTAAAAAACTGCTGGCCAATGAACTTATCCAGACCGTAGTCGTTCTCGGAGGTAAGGATACCGAAAATGTGCCTTTGAATCTGCCTTTCGTCAACGGCGGTTCCGAGATCCGGGTCAACGAATATGATCTCGAAGTAAGTGATGCTGAACTTGAAGAAATCAGCCGTAAAGGTACTCTCGCCCTTTCTCTGGATGAAATGAAATCCATCCAGAATTATTTCCGTTCCGAAAAACGCCGTCCTACCGATGTTGAACTTGAAGTTCTCGCCCAGACTTGGAGCGAACACTGCAAACACAAGATCTTCAGTGCAGACATCGATTATACCGAAAAGGTTCCCGGCGTTCCGGAAAAGCACGAAACCATCAACTCCTGCTACAAGACTTTCATTCAGAAATCGACCAAAGAGATCGCTGAAAAAGTTGACTTTCTGGTTTCGGTTTTCAAAGACAACGCAGGTGTCATCGATTTTGATGAAAAGTGTGATGTGGCTTACAAAGTGGAAACCCACAACAGCCCCTCTGCTCTCGATCCTTACGGCGGTGCCATGACCGGTATTGTCGGTGTGAACCGTGATCCCATGGGAACCGGTCAGGGCGCAGAACTGCTGCTCAATGTATGGGGATATTGCCTCGGATCTCCATTCAGTGCCGATGAACTTATCCCTGAAGGTCTGCTGCATCCCCGCAGACTCCGTGACGGAGTCCACAAAGGCGTTATCGACGGCGGCAACCAGAGCGGTATCCCTTATGCCAACGGTTGGGAGTTTTTCGACGACCGTTATATCGGTAAGCCGTTGGTGTTCTGCGGTACTGCCGGTAAGATCCCCAAGATGATCAATGGTATTCCCGGAGCTTCAAAACGGATCGAACCCGGAGATCTTATCGTCATGGGCGGCGGCCGTATCGGTAAAGATGGTATCCATGGTGCCACCTTCTCAAGTGAAGAACTGCACAAAGACAGTCCTGTTCAGGCGGTTCAGATCGGGGACCCCATTACTCAGAAGAAACTTTCCGACTTTATTCTCGAAGCCCGTGACAGAGGACTTTATCGTTTCATTACCGACAACGGTGCCGGCGGACTTTCTTCAAGTATCGGTGAAATGGCTGAAGAATGCGGCGGCTGCCGTCTTGATCTCGCCAAGGCTCCCCTTAAATATTCCGGTATGCAGCCTTGGGAAATCCTGGTTTCCGAAGCTCAGGAGCGCATGAGCTTTGCAGTTCCTCCGGAAAAACTTGCAGAGTTCCAGCAGTTGGCTGTCGAGCGGGATGTTGAAGTTACAGTATTGGGTGAATTTACCAATGACGGTTTCTTCCACATGCTCTACAATGACAAAACTGTTGCCAGACTTTCAATTGAATTCATGCACAAAGGTCTGCCCAAACTCAAGCTCAAAGCGGTATGGACTCCGCCGGTTCATGAAAATCCCGATCTTTCCGGACGGGATGCCGGAAAGGACCTGGTCGCACTGGTCGGTGCTTTGAATATCTGTTCTGATGAATACAAGGCCCGTCAGTACGATCACGAAGTCAAAGGTTTGAGTGTCCTGAAACCCTTTGTCGGCAAAGAACGCGATGTTCAGTCCGATGCCACAGTTTCCATGATCGAACCTTTGAGCAAGGCCGGTATCGTACTTTCTTCAGGTATCCTGCCGCGGCAGAGCGATGTGGACACTTACGATATGGCCGCCAGCTGTATCGATTTGGCTATCCGCCGCATCATCGCTGTTGGCGGACATCCCGGCAAGATCGCTGTCCTCGACAATTTCTGCTGGCCTGATCCTGTTCAGAGTGCAAAGACTCCTGACGGTGAATATAAACTTGCTCAGCTGGTGCGTGCCAACAAAGCTATTTATGACTATACCAAGTCTTTCCTGACTCCCTGTATTTCAGGAAAGGACTCAATGAAAAACGACAGTACCCGCGGAGGACGCAAGATTTCCATTCCGCCTACTTTGCTTATCAGTGCGATCGCCAAGATCGACGATGTGAGCCGGGCGGTATCTCTTGATGTCAAGAATCCGGGTGATCTTGTCTATGTTATCGGAAACACCGCTGCAGAACTGGGCGGAAGTGAATACTTTGCCATGTTGGGCGCAGTCGGAAACAACGGACCCAAGGTCGATGCTGAAAGAGCCAAAGCAATTTATGCCAAAGTTGCTGAAGCTACCGGCGAAAAGATCGTCAATTCTCTCACGACTCCGGCTCTGGGCGGTCTTGGCATTGCATTTGCCAAGAGTGCTATGGGTGGAAGACTCGGACTCAAGATCGATTTGGAAAAAGTTCCGGTTGCAGGAGATTGTTCCGGATTGGAGATCCTTTTCTCCGAGTCCAACAGCCGTTTCGTGGCAACCGTTGCTCCTGTTTATAAAGCACAGTTTGAGAAAATCATGTCCGGAGTGCCTTTCGCATGCGTAGGTGAAGTTACTTCCGGAAGTGCCATTGAAATCAGCGGCAAAGGAGTGGAAACTTCTGTCGAAGTCGCTGATCTGGTCAAGAGCTACAAAGCCACTCTTGATCGTATATGATGAGCCGCAAAACCGCAGAAGGTTTTGCACAAGATAAACAGCGGTCCGTTTTTTGAGGAGAGAACGGACTGCGGATAACCAAAAAAGGGGAATGACTATGGGGAGCGAAGAGGAGCGCAAGCCGGAAGTCGAGGCCCTGATCGAAGAAAATCTCAGGCTGGTGTTGAAAATAGCCAACGATTTTCTCGGTCGCGGTCTGCCGTGGGATGATCTGGTATCAGAAGGTAACCGGGGGTTGGTGATAGCTGCAGAACGCTATGATCCGAGCCGGGGAGCCAAGTTCAGTACCTACAGTGCCTGTTGGATAAAGCAAGCGATACATCAGGCGATTGCTGAACAGGCTCTGACTGTAAGAGTTCCCATGGGAACTCAGATCAATGCCCGTAAGATCCGTAAAACGGTAAAAAGTCTGACCAATAGCCTCGGAAGAACTCCAACTGATGAAGAAGTCGCCGAGGCCTCAGCTCTGCCGCTGGTGACAGTAGAACGCTTGCGGGACAACAGACAGGTGGATATGTCATCATTGAATTCACCTGTAGATGAAGCTGTGCCGGAAGGGATGGACTTTATTGAGTTTGTTACCGATGAGTCGTTTCCGGCCCCGGATCAGGAATTGGTTAAAATCGAGGATATTGAGCAATTGCTGAAACTGCTCAATTCTCTGTCTGAACGGGAACGCAAAGTGATTTCCATGCGTTTCGGTTTAAATGGCGAACCTGTACGGACTCTGGAACAGGTGGGGAAAGAATTGGATTGTACCAATGAACGGGTCAGACAGATCCAGAATATTGCATTGAAAAAGTTGCACAACCGTATGGTGAGGCTTAAATGATTTATGCTCCGGACGCTTTGATTCTGGCACCTTTGTCGGGTTTTACCGATGCTCCGTACCGGCGGAGTGCCCGGAGATGCGGATGCCGTTATGCTTTTACAGAAATGGTGGATGCCGCAAGTCTTACTTTTGCTTTTGACCGATCAAAAGATCTGCTGCTCCGTTATGATGACGAGGAGTTTCTCGGAGTGCAGCTGTTGGGCGGTCAGACCGATCATATCAGAGAGGCGGTCGAAAAAATTAACCGCTTCAACTTTGATATTCTTGATTTTAATTTGGGGTGTCCGGTTCCAAAGGTGGCAAAAAAATGTGCCGGAGCGGAACTGGGACTTCATTATGACGAAGCAGTACGCTGTTTTGATACTGTAGCAAAATACAGTAAATTTCCGGTTTCTGCCAAACTCCGTATTCTCGATACGGAAGATCCTGAACCGACATTGAAACTTTGCCGGGGATTGGTGGATTGCGGAGCACAAGTTCTGACAGTTCACGGCCGGGTCAAAAAAGCGTTTTATTCCGGACCGGTATATTTTGACATCATAAAGGCGGTCCGTGAGGAGTTCCCGGAAATTGAAGTTATCGCCAATGGCGGAGTGAATTCTGTTGCCTCATACAATGAAATCAAACTCCGGACCGGTTGTTCCAGAGTTATGCTGGCCACCGGAGCTATGGGAAATCCCTGGCTTTTCCGGCAGCTTCAGGCTCCGGAGTCTTTTTCTTTGCCGTCGGCTTCAGAATGGCGCAGTATCATCGAAGAACAAGCGGCCGGAATGGTTGAGTTGTACGGTGACGAATGTGCTTACCGTCATGGCAGAAAAATATTTCACGATTATCTGAAGGGCAGGGGCTTTAACGGCTCTTTGCGTGCAATTGCATCGGGGACAGCCAATGCTGCGGATTTAAGTAACTGGTTGGATATGGCTGTAAAAAGCGGAGTATGGGCAGATGAGTAAGTTTGAAAAGATACGCCGGTGGGTGTGGGCAGTACTGCTGCTTGTGCTTCCCATGTTTTCTTATCCTCTGGCATGGACTTTGCCGTTCGGTAAAATTTTACCGGGGTGGAATCTTGTACATCCGATCCCCCAGTCGGTGCTGGCATTGGTCGCTCTTGCTGCCGCGATCGCCGAACCGCGCCGTCTGCTGAAAGCGTGGCAGAGTTCCAGATTGATACGGGGATTTTTTATCGGCGGTCTTGTATGTATCGGAGTTGCGTTTTTGCAGCAGATAATTTACGGCGGCCTTTGGGAGAACTTTTTTTATGCTCTTTTTGCCATAACTCTCCCCTGGGGCGGAATTGCGTTGGCTCCTGAGTTGAAAAGATTGTTGCCGTGGTGGTGCAGCGGACTGTTTTTCTTTTTACTGGCAACTACGGTCAGAACTCCCATGTGTACCGGATTTGTCGGCAACTGGAACTGGAATTTTACTTTGCTTGCAGTTACTCTGGTGGCAGTAGTCATATTGGTGTTCCGTTCCCGCTGGCGTCTTGCTGCGGCCGGCATTGTGGTTTCCGCCGGGGTTTTTATTGTGTTTATCCGTTTTCCGGAGTTTGCTCCGCGCGGAACTTTGGCCGGTGTCATCGGAGCGGCGATGTCGATAGGCATCGTTATGCTTTTCAAGCGTCGGGAACGGTGGCGGTATGCGCTGCTGGCTGCCTTGGCAGGCAGTGCACTTTTTATCGCAGCGATCAACTCCGGAACAAGCTCCAATATGGGGAATGCCAGAGTGCAGTTATGGCGCGGTTCATTACAGATGGCTTTGGCACACTCGGTCTTCGGAGTCGGAACGATGCGTTTTGAAAGTCGGATCCCTCCCTATCTGCCGCCGGATTATTTTCTGTCGGACTTTCCGGCATCCCGGCATCCCCACCCGCACAATGAACTTTTATATGTTTGGACCGGATATGGCTTGGCCGGTATATTCTATTTTCTTGTGAGTATCGCTGTGGCGGCAAGGCAGATCTGGCGCAGGGATCCTGTAGGATTGTGGATAGTATGGAGTTTTCTGCTGTTGTTGATACACGGAATGTTTGATGTACATCTTGCAACACCATTGGCCGGATCTTTGTTCTTTTTGATGTTGGGAACGGTTTGCGGAACCGGTTTTTCAGGCGGGAATAATGAATTTTCACTGAAAAAGCGGTATATAGCGGCTTTGCTGCTGTGTGCAGTTGCGGTATGGATGGCATCGCTTTATTTCCGCTCCGGATATTCTTTGCGCCAGGGGCGTTTGCAATTGATCAATGGGGAAAAAACAAAAGCTCTGGAGTCCTTCAAACGGTCATTGGAGATCTATCCCAACGCATCGGCGTATTATATGGCAGGTCAGGTGGAGTTTTTTGATTTCCACCGCCCCCAAAATGCTCTTTTCTGGTGGGGACAGATAAAAAATGAACTGCGTATGCCATCATTTCTGCATTTGAACCGTTTGATGGGGCATGCCTGTGATGTGGAACGGGAATATTTTTGGGCCTTGTACTATTTCGAAAAAGAAGCTCGGGATTTTCCTTTCAGTGCCATAAATGCCGGATTACGGTTGGGAACATTGCAGAAAATGAAAGGATCAGAAGAAAAAATCCGGACTGCGGAACAGATTTTCAACCGTTGTATGATGATGCGGAATTTGCCGGTGAAGGATTTTTCCAAACTTTTGCGAAATCCGCAGCTGGATGATGAACCGCTGGTGAAGCTCAAATAATGAACACGCTTGATACATTCATCAGCGGAATTTCCGCGGCACCGGGATTGGCTGTAACGGCGGCTTTGATGCTGGCTGCAGCGTTTTACGGCTGCGGACGATTGGTAATGATTACGGCCGGCAAAAATAATATTGCCGCATTCGGAGTCGGAACGGCGGTTTTTATGACTTTTTTCAGTTTGCTT
>JAFVRT010000308.1 GCA_017504125.1 Lentisphaeria bacterium | reverse complement strand
TCCGCCCTTGATTTTTCTTTGGAAAACGAATGTTTTTTTAGAAATTCTTATGAGTACTGCACCTGTTTCCTACCGTTCGACTGTGAACGCCTGTTATACGGCAAATTTTATCGGGGCTCTGGTCATAAATTTGACTCCGGTGATGTTCATCCCGTTAAAAATGCTTTACAATCTTTCTTATACTCAATTCGGGATATTGCTGGCAGCCAATTATGTGACTCAGGTGGCTGCAGATGTCGTTTTCAGCTGGCCGGTCGACCGCTTCGGTTACCGGCCGTTTGCCGTATTGGCTCCGGTTCTGACAGTTGCCGGATATTTGATTTTTTGTCTTTCTCCTTTATTTCTGATTAATCCTTTTCCGGGATTTGTGATCGGGACGATCGTTTTTTCTGCTACCGGCGGATTGCTGGAATTGCTGCTCAGTGCCATAGTCAATGGAATACCCGGAGAACAAAAGGCAACATTGATGAGCGTACTGCACTCTTTTTATGCCTGGGGACAGTTGACTGTGGTGCTTCTCACTACTGCTGCGTTGTGGTTCTTTGGCACTGCAAACTGGCAATGGATCATTGCCGCATGGGGAATATTGCCTGCTATCAATGTCTGGCAGTTTGCCACTTGCTCCATGCCGCCACAGGTTCCGGCAGAAGAAAGGCAGGGAGCTGCGTTTCTGCTCAGGCAGAAAACTTTTTACATTATAATCGCCATGATCGCCTTCGGCGGTATGGCGGAAGTTTCCATGCCGCTTTGGACTTCTGCATTTCTGGAACGGGCGATAAATCTGCCTAAGATAACCGGAGATACTCTCGGAATGTGTTTAGGAGCTGCGATGTTGGGAACCGGAAGATTGCTTTACGGCCTTTTCGGAGAAAAGCGTGATGTATGGAACTTTATGTTGGCCGGAGCAATTGCCGGGATCGGATGTTATATGCTTGCCGCTCTCGCGGGTATCCCATTTCTGGCTTTGGCGGGGTGTGTGCTGTGCTGCCTTGCCACAAGTTTGCTGTGGCCCGGATCTGTGGTTCTGGCCGGAAAATCTTTTCCGCTGGCCGGAGCATGGCTCTATGCCATGCTTGCTGCCGGAGGCGATCTCGGAGCATCAGCAGGTCCTTATCTGCTCGGAGTGATCGCAGACCATGCAGCATCATGGAACTGGCTTTCAGCAGTATTCAAATTTTCCGGGCTCACGGCAGAACAGTTCGGATTGCGTTGCGGTATATTATGCGGAAGCATATTTCCGCTTGTAACGGTTTTCATATTGCTGCTTTTCCGCCGGGAACAGCGTAAAAATCAATCGGCGGAATAAAAAATTTGAACAGAGGAATCATGTCTGGTTATTTGCTTTTACTTTCATTGGGAACGGTTTGGACATTTATTTCTGTGATCGCTATTTCCGGAAAAAGGGCAGGGATATCATCATCGGTATTTTATTTTTTAGGAAATAGTGTTGCTTCATTGTGTTGTCTGTTGTATTTTTTGCTGCCGGGAATGACTATGGATGATTTTACCGCACCCGGTAAAAGAAACTTTCTATTCTGCTATCTTCTGGGATCTGTCTTCAACGGTTTGGGGCAGGCTGTTACTATGTACAATCTGAAATCCGGAGGCAGAGCTATCGCTCTGGCTATTCCGCAAATGGCGTTTCTGCTCCCCTTTATCTGCGGTATACTGTTCTGGAATGAACCTGTGAATTGGATCCGGCTTACCGGAATGTTCATCGTTGCGGCAGCAGTACTTGTTGCAGGGTTGTGTAAGCAGGATCCTGACGGTAAAAGCAACTGGAATCCGCGGCGTTTTTATATAGCCCTCGTTGCAGTCGCGCTTATAGGATTGAGTCAGGTAATGGTGGTAATGGCTGGTTATGTGTGTGCCGGTAATGAAGTAGGCAATATGACAAGAACATTTTTTTACATGCTTACCGCAGCAATATTTTTTGGCGTGATCTCCTATCTTGAAATACGCAAAAATGGTCTGCCTCCCCGCAAATCAATAAAATGGGGCATTATATGGGGGATCATTGCTCCATTATCCAATATGCTGCTTTTTTACTGTCTGGATATTTTTGCAAAAAGTAATCAGAGCGGCATCGTCTATGCTGTCGGAGCCGTATTGCTGATGATCGGAACATGTATCTATACGCGTGTGTTTTTGAAAGAGAAACTTGCAGTTATGCAATATGCCGGAGTTGCCGGAATGATCATCGGACTGCTGATGGTCCGTCTTGGAGGAGTTTGATTATGAAAAAGATACTTTTTGTTTGTCATGGCAATATCTGCCGCAGTCCCATGGCGGAGTTTGTAATGAAAAAAATGGTCAGAGATGCCGGAGCGGCGGAAGAATTTGAAATCGCTTCCGCTGCCACCAGTACCGAAGAACTTGGCAATGGCGTTTATCCTCCGGCAAGAAGAATACTCAATGCCCATGGGATCGACTGCAGCGGTAAATATGCCAGGCAGATAACCATGCGCGATTATGAGTATTATGATCTGCTTATAGGTATGGACAATGCCAATATGCGTAATATGAAACGCTTTTTCGGAGGTGATCCTTCAGGCAAATTGCGAATGCTTATGGATTATACCGAAACTCCGGGAGAAGTGGCTGATCCCTGGTACAGCGGTGATTTCGAACAGACCTGGCAGGATGTCAATGCCGGTTGTTCCGGCCTGCTTGACGATTTGCTGCAATAAAAAACTCCGGCAACTGCCGGAGTTTGGGGAAAATTCAAAAGAGATCACAGCGGTTTGCCGATTCTGGCAAAGGCCGATACCAGTATCGTATGGATCATTTCTCTGTAATCCGCTTCCGGGGTGGGTTGCGGATGATATAATGAAAATATCTGAGGACTCCAGCTTTTCACCGGTTTAAGTCCGGGGATGCCGTTGACTTCAATTATCCGCAGTTTTCCATCAGATCCTACCCGCATATCAGCTCTTACATGATCCATGCACTCCAATGCTGCAGTAGCTTTCCGGGTCAGTTCAACTGCTTCGTCAAAATGTTCTTCGGGGATCGAAACTTTGGTCAATCCCACGCCGCGCAGATCGCTGCGCAGGATCCGGTATTGGCCGTAATGAGTTTCATCTACAGTAACTTTACCGGGAAGTATTTCCTGGTGTTCGCCATTACCCAGCATCAGGACGGTATATTCATCCCCCGGAAGATATTCTTCGATCAGGGCTCCCTGACTCAGTTCCTGATGTACCCTTGCGACCTGTGCGGCAAGTTCTTCATGGTTTTTGACCACGCTGCGGTCTGAAATACCCACAGAACGGGATTCTCCGTCGGGCTTGACAAAGGCGGGGAAGGGGATATTTTCCGGGATCGGTGATCCGGGATTTACCAGCACATGAAATGGAACTTTTACTCCGGCTTTTTCCATGATCTCATGGGTGACGAACTTCAAGATAAGGTTCTTCATAGTCTTGGCCGAGGAGCCGATGTAAGGAATGTTTCTTGCATCAAGCAGATCTGAAACCCATTCTGCATCGTCAGGAACTCCGACAATATCCTCCTTTTCAGAAAGATAATAGAGTGAACTCCATACCATATCACAACTGCTTTTATCCATGACTTCATCAAATTCTTTGCGGTTGTTGACATAGGCGATTGAACATTTGACACCGAGAGCATTTACCGTATCGTTCAAATTTTCGGTAACGGCCATATTGCCCCACCCCTGAGCATCTCCGCCGGGGCCGGTAATGAGTAACAGTTCGCGTTTCATAAAAATAGTGATCCTTATAGTATTGGTATGATATCCGGATACATTTTTTGAGCTGAAATAATCGTCAAGCCATCATTTTTCAAACTCTGTGAAGTATTTCAAAACGATCTTTCTTTGTCCGTCCGTAATCACCGCAGCGCGTGATCAATATGGTGGCTACATATTGCGGAATGGATCAAAGAGAATGGTTTGGCCGTTCCAGCCGCATTTGAGTCGGAAGATATTATTAAAAAAACTGCAGCACGCCTCAGATAAGGCAGTACTGCAGTTTTTTAACCGAAAATTATCCGCAATGGAAATAACTTTCCACCAGAGCAAGGATCTTTTTCTGGTCGTTGTTGATGTCGGCACGCAAAGTGCGGTCGTCGAAAGCCTTCAAACCGGCAATGATGCCGTCGATCATGGCAGGAGCAAAAACACCTTCGGCTTCGTAGATCGCACGCTGTTCCGTCAGGCAGTCCGCAGAGGCGGCACAACCGTCGGGAAGCACACTCAGAGTTTCAAGGATGCTCTTGTTTTCTTCCTTGTGGATATTGACATTGACATAGGTCTTGGCGGCTACATCAAGCGCATCGGCACTTTCGAAACCGTAACGGGCGGCAACGGCGATACCGGCCAGCAGCAGATAGACATTGGCGGAACCGTCGGGAGAACGCATCTCAACGGTCTGCTTCTGAGTTGTGTCATACTGAGCAGAGGGTTCGCCGGGGTTGGCCTGGCTGCAGAGATCTTTTTTGCTGGTCCAGCCCAGGGGGACGCGGACGAGAACGGAACGGTTGCGGTCGCCCCAGCAGACATTGGTGGGAGCCTCCTGATGAGGAACCAGACGGAAATAGGAGGTGGGATTGGTATTGCCGAAAGCGGTGAGCGAGGGAGCGAGCTTCATAAGTCCGGCAATGACTTTTTTGGCATCATCGGAAAGAGCCCCGTCTTTGAGCATCTGGTTGAGTCCGTCTTTCATTACGCGGAAGTGGACATGGAGTCCGGAACCGGCTTTGCCGACGGTGATCTTGGGGGCAAATGTAACATCAAGACCTTCCTGGTAGGCCAGATTGCGGATGATCCATTTGGCAACAGTCAGCTGTTCTGCTGCTTCTTCGGCATCCACGGGGAGGAATTCGATCTCGTTCTGTTCATAAACTTTGCCGTCGAGGGTGAAGTTGCCCACTTCGGAGTGACCGTATTTGATAAGACCGCCGGCCTTGGCGATGTAATTCATGCAGAGCTGACGGAATTCACCGAATTTTGCATAGGGTGCGGATTCGTGATAACCTCTCTGATCGGCTGCCTGATAAACCGCTTCATCGGGGGCGATGACATAGTATTCGAGTTCGCCCATGGCCTGAAATTCTCTGCCGGTGGCTTTGCGGAAAGCCTCGCAAGCCTTGTGGAGAGTATATTCAGGAGAACTTGCCAGCGGTTCTCCGTCTTTGTTGAAGAAGGCACAAAGAAAGTTGATGGTGGGAAGTTCGCAGAAGGGATCCATATAGGCTGTGCGGAACTTGGGAACCACATAAAGGTCGCTGTTATTGGCTTCGATGAATTTGAAAAGACTGGAACCGTCAACGCGTTCACCGCATGAAAGGATCTCCTCAAGATAAGCAAGGTCATTGATGACGAAATTCAAAGTCTTGAGTCGGCCATCCCCAGCCGGATATTGGAAATTGATATGGCGGATGTCGTTGTCAACGATAAAATCAATGATGTCACGCTTGGTGAACTCTTTGGGGTTCTTGCCGATTTCAGCGGCAATACTGCGGATGCTGTAATTCAGTTCCATTTTTCTCTACCTTAATTTTAAAATAAAAACATCTGAAATAAAATAATCCCAAAATGCCGTAAATTCAAGAGAAGTTGATTTTTTTGTTGAAAAAAAATACAAAAAAACAATATTGTCTTTCCAGTTTGCTGGATTATTTGCGGAGATAAATACTGACTATTGATGTTTTTTCAAGATGTAGTATTGACATATGGCAATGTATGGACTATACTACATTTTTTCTATATGCGATGAAGAAATTTATGAACTTTTAATTCGGGAAACAGAGGTATAAAATGAAAAAAATTTCACATTGATAGAATTGCTGGTTGTGATAGCTATCATCGCCATTCTGGCGGCAATGCTGCTCCCGGTGCTGCAGCAGGCGCGGCCCCCCATCTCTTTATGCAGACTGGACATGGTTCAAAGCTCCTTCTCGTTATTCTGTTGCGTTCGTCCTTAAAATATAACAGATTCTTTTCGATGTTGCAATAGTCCGGGGGAAAATATTTGCAGATATTTTTTGCAACTGTATTCAATTTTCCAGAACGTACTCCGCCGGGGAAGCAATAACTGCTTTTTTTTACAGTCTCTTTCTTGCAATCACTTTCAAGCGGTGCTATCTTAATCGGAGAGCAAAATATTATGGAGAAAAACAACATGATGTACAATATCCTTGATTACGGTGCCGTTCCTGACGGTAAGGTTTTGAATACGCAAGCCATACAAGATGCCGTCGATGCCTGCCATGCCGCAGGAGGCGGTACTGTTGTGGTCCCTCCAGGAAAATTTATCACAGGAACTGTTTTTCTCAAAAGCCGTGTCCATCTTCACCTGGAGTCAGGCGCTCTTCTTCAGGGAAGTCCCAATATGGATGACTACTGCTCCGACGATGCCTACGAACAAAATGCCAAAGCCAACAGAGAGGGATGGCGGGGAGCACATCTCATCGCAGCAGTGGAAGCTGAAGATGTCATGCTTTCAGGTCCCGGGATCATTGACGGCAACTGTGATGCCTTCTTTATTCCTCCCGGTACAACAATAGATGCAAAATGGGCAGGAGGTCTTGCCTGGGCACGGGGGATCAGGGTCAATGACAGCTCAAAAATTGATTATCGTCCCGGTCAGATGGTGGTCTTTGTCCAGTGCCGCCGGGTGCAGGTGGAAAATATTACTTTGCGCAACAGTACCTGCTGGACGCTCTTTCTCCATGGCACCCGGCAGGCGGTCATCAAAGGGGTGATCATCGACAATCCTGTGGACGGCATCAACACTGACGGTATCGACATTGATTGTTCCTCTCAGGTGACGGTTTCCGATTGTATCATCACCGTCGGCGATGATGCCATCACCCTGAGAGCAAGCGGCGCCCGCCTCAAGGATCATCCGCCGGTGTGCGAAGATATCACGGTGACCAACTGTGTTCTTGACTCCTCAGTCTGCGCCTTCCGGCTGGGAGTGGGTGCAGGAGTCATCCGCAACGCCGTTATCAGCAATATCGTGATCCGTTTCGCCGGATTGGGCTTTCTGCTGCAACCCTCTTACGGCAGAAACGGTGCCGGAGTCAGGATCGAAAACATTTCCGCCTCCAATATCCGAGCCCGTCAGCTGGGACATCCCGTGCGGATCATCGCCGGGGCCGAGGATGTAGGAGACGGTGCCGTCAGGAATATCGACTTCAGCAACTTCCGCTGCGAGTGTGCGGGAAATATTGAAATCGCCGGAAATCAAATGATGCATCCTCAGAGGATCAGTTTCCGGGATTGTGCCTTTGATGTGGTCAACCGCCCCTGTTTCTGCAGGGAAGATAAATGTCCTGACACCTTTTTCCTCATCTCCCTTGCGGACAACATCCTTTTCAAAGATTGCGAACTCAACTGGCTTTCCCCCGATCCGGAGTGGAAGTTTCTGGAAAAAATCTCACAAGTCGACGGTCTTGAAAAGATCAACTGCTCTTTCCCCGAATTGAAGAAATAAGCCAATAAGCAAAGCGGCAGCGCAGCTTTACCCCGGCGCTGCCGTCTTTATTCCTCCGCAGCAGAAGTTTCAGGAACAGAAGAATACAGAAAGTACAGTTTTTTGTAAAAAGGTACAGTTGAAATAAACTTCAAACATTCACACTCGCAAGGTGTTGTATTTTTTTTAATGGCGTGGTATATTCCTCAAGTGCTATTTTTTATTGTTTCACTTATAATATGGTATCAAAAATGATAAATAGCATAGAAGATTTAGAAGTATTGGTGGTTATCGCCATCATCGCTATTCTTGCCGGTATGCTGCTGCCTGCTTTGAATCAGGCGCGCAGACGCGCCAAACTTACTTCGTGTATAAACAATTCAGGAGCTATTGCAAAAGCGATCCAGCTGTATGCGGATGACAACAACGGTATGCTGCTGCCTAAAACCAATTCGACTTCCAACGCCAACGGCAGTTATACCGGACACTGGATGCCTGAACGCGGAGGATATCCCCGGGACACATCTCAGTATGTGGGACTGCTGTCCGATTATTTGGGCTTTAACGGCGGCAGCAGGGATCGTCCTTTGGGCGGTTTTTATTTCCAAAAGTACAACAAGTATGCCTGTCCGGAACGCGATGCGAGGGAACTGCCCGGATTCAGCGGGAACAATCAGGTTTATTTTCTGGGGCGCAATTACAATATCGGCAACCAATGCAAGATGAACTTCGTCAAGCAGCCTTCAAGACTTATGGTAATCATGGAAAAAAGCCACGCTAACAGTACTGATTTGGGATGTACCGCGGTTTCCACTATCGTTAAGCCTATCCATCCCAATGCGAGTATGAATGTTATTTTTGCCGGAGGCAATGTCAGCACCATGTCCTGCAACCGTATTCCCACTGTGGCATGCGGTTTCTGGTACTGGGACCCCCAATTTGCTCATCCGTGGTGATAAAAGGAGAAACTCATGTTGAAAAAAACATTATTGTGTCTGCTGGGAGCTTGTACTTTTCTTACTGCCGCGCCTTCCGGGCGTTTCGAACCCCGCCCGCAAATGCCGCGCAGCTTCAAGACTGACTTGAACAATGCTCAAGTGTTTTTTGAGAACGGCAAAGCAAGGTTTGAAATCGTTTACGGTAAATCACAGTGGGCATTGCTTGCTGCAGTTGAATTGTCGAATATACTTCATAAATCTCTGGGTGTCAAGGTTCCACCGCGGAACAGACGGGTAAATCCCGCTCTGCCCGCCTTTATAATCGGAGATATTGCCGCCTGCAAAAAGGCCGGATTCGATCCGCAAAAAATGGAATGGGGTGGATTCCGTATCAAAAGTTCCGGCAAAGATATTATTATTGCCGGACGGGATGAAAAACTTTATTCCGACGGAACACTTTACGGAGTGTACGAATTTCTGGAACGCTTTGCCGGAGTGAGATTTTATTTTCCGGGGGATGTGGGAACCGTAACTCCAAAGATCACCAGATGGGTACTGCCGCGCATGGATATTTCTGACCGTCCGGACATGCAGACCCGCACCATGTACAGTATTGATCCATTCCCCTCCAATTTCCGGGGCGGCGGTCCGATCCGCTGGTATGAAGAAGCCACCCGCAAGGGAGGTAGTGAAACTGCGATCCGCCGTTACCGAATTCAACGCCGCTCTCCTTTTCAGGCCTGTCACGGATTGGCACACCTGGCTCTTGTCGAGAGATTTGCCAAAACGAATCCTGACTATTTTGCCATGAATCAGCGCGGCAGCCGGGAAATCGGCATCAACCATGCCAATTCCGGGAAATACGGCCATGTCTGTTTCAGTTCCGAAGGATTGAAAAAAGAACTGATCCTTGATGCCAAAGCGATCCTGACCGGCAAAGACGGCCGCACCCGTAATGCATTCCTTAATGGACGCCCTGCGTGGCCCAACGGTAATCAGAATTACGGATTTTTCAATGTCATGCCCAATGATTCTGCTCATTATTGTCAATGTTCAAAATGCAAAGCTGCCTTTGCAGCTCTCAGATGGAACAAGGCAAATTCTCTTGAGGCTTCCAATCTTACATGGAAATTCATGACCGACATTGCCGCTGCTCTCAAAAAAGATAAGATCCCCGGCTATGTGCTTACCATGTCGTACGCGCATTATGCTCC
>JAFVRT010000307.1 GCA_017504125.1 Lentisphaeria bacterium | reverse complement strand
GATATAATTGACCATGGGATATTTTTTTGCCGCAGCCAGGACATCGGGGAGTGAATCCATCTGGTGATGTTCAGTAATGGCAATGTGGCTCATGCCGCGTTTTGCAGCTTCAGAGAAATAATATTCCACAGGTGCAGTTGCATCGTAACTCCATTCACTATGAAGGTGGAAATCGAACATGGGGGTTGCTTCTGACATAATTTGCCTCTTTGGATTATTTTAGTACAAGGTTGCTATCCTTATCCAAATATAACACCACATTGTCGTGATTACAAGAGCTTTTTTATTGAAACTTTTCTCTAAAAGCAGTATATTGTGAAAAATTTCCAAAGCTCAACCGCTTTTACCGACCTTTGTCGGGGACAGAGCTTAATGGGAAGCAATTTGGTCTGCAAATTGCTTCATAGATGATTTTTTGCTGTTGAAAAAGAAGCCGTTTTGTGGTATATTAATAGGATACACAAAAATGGAGGTTCAAGGAATCATGATTTATTGGAGTGCAGGTGCAGCAGCGATCGCCGGAGTTCTGGCTTTGCTCTGTTTCCGCTGGAGTGGGGCGGCCGGTATTATCGGGCTTGCCGGAACTGTAATTTCTGTAATTATCGGGGCGGCCGGATTATGTATATCACCTCCGGCCGGAGTGTCATTGATGTTTATGCTGCCGACCTTACTGTTGGCTCCTGCTGCAGCGTTTCACTCCAGAGCTTATATCAAAGGACATGGAAATCCCGGCGTTTACTGGGGATTTTTCAATCTTACTGTTGCCACGATGCTGGCTTTGCCATTGATAAATGACTTTGTTCCTTTTCTGATCGTATGGGAGCTTATGGGAGTCTTCAGTTTCGTTCTGGTGATGTTCAACTACAAATCAGAAAGCCTCAAACGGGTCGCCTGGATCTATATGCTGGCTTGCGAAGCAGGCGGATTGCTGCTGATGCTTTTTTACGCATTGAGTCTTAAAGGAGGAGCTTCAAAAGAACTCATCTTCATTATCGGCATGGCAGGATTCGGACTGAAAGCGGGGTTCCCGCTGCTTCATCTCTGGCTGCCGGAGGCTCATCCGGCAGCTCCGGCTCCGGTTTCTGCGATCATGTCAGGCGCAATGATAAATCTGGGGCTTTTCGGAATGCTCAAGTTTGTCTGTCCGGTAGCTTCTGCATGGGTGGGCTGGAGTTTTCTTGTACCCGGATGTATCGGCAGTTTATGCGGAATCATCTTTGCCTTTGCTCAGGATGATTTGAAAAGACTTCTTGCCTACAGCAGTATCGAGAATATCGGAATAATTTCCATGGCTCTCGGATGTGCCTGGCTGGGAGGACGCTCCGGAAATCAGATGATGATGATTTTCGGTGTACTCGGAGCATTCATGCACCTGGTAAATCATGCTCTGCTCAAAGGAACTCTTTTTCTCGGTGCCGGACAGGTCTTTTGCTCAAGCGGTACCCTTTCGATAGACAAGATGGGTGGAATGATGAAAAAAGTCCCCGTAACCGGCAGCTGCTTTACCGCCGCAGCGGTGGGACTTTCCGGTTTGCCGCCATTCAACGGATTTGTCGGGGAACTCATGATATATATGGCTGCATTCAGCGGGATCTGTTCCGGAGTGTGGGAGTTGCGGATCGCCGGTATTGCTGCGGCTCTCTGCCTCAGTCTTACCGGAGCATGTGCAGTAGTGGCGTTCGCCAAAGCTGTCGGCGGAGTGTTCCTCGGTGAACCCCGCCGGATCGGGGAAACTGCCAAAGAGTCCCCCTGGATGTATCTGCCCATGATCGTATTGATGATAATTGCAGTCCTGCTGGTTTTTGCCGCTCCGCTGCTTGCTCCGCTCATGCTCAAAGTGCTGGATGTCCCATGTTACAACGGATCTGTTGCCGTGGCGGAGAAAACATTATGGTTCCTTGCCTTATTTTCAGCCTTGTTCTATATCCTTTGTGCCGTCATACTTTTCTTGCGCCGCAAAGTGCTTGTGCGCGGTAATGACAATCTTGCCGGGCCAACATGGGATTGCGGGTACGCAAAGCCGACCAGCCGCATGGAATATACCGGGAGTGCTCTGGTGCAGTGTCTTGCTGATCTTTTTAACGGGTTCCTGCAAACCAGGCGCAAGATAGAAAAACCTCAGGGACTTTTCCCGGTAAAGGCTTCTTTTGATTGGAAAGCCCCTGATGGTTCGGAACGCTTTTTCTGGGCTCCGGTTTTCCGGCTGATCGCAAGGATATCTGACGGTGTGCATAAATTCCAGTCAGGATATCTTCACATGTATGTGCTGATAATGACGGCTGCTCTGATCGCCATGATCGTTTGGGCAATAGTAAGTTAAGGTGGTAAAATGAGTTATTGGATAATAAATTTTCTTCTGGCTCTCATTCTGGCTCCGGTACTTTTTGGAGTTCTCAATAAGGTGAAGGCTTTTTTTGCAGGGCGCAAAGGCCCCCGTGTGATGCAGACATG
>JAFVRT010000306.1 GCA_017504125.1 Lentisphaeria bacterium | reverse complement strand
CCGGCTTCTTTCATCACGCTGCCATTCCTGGTGTAGCAATAACTGGTCCGGTAAATGTTGAAAAGAAATTCACCGTTTTTGTTTTTGTCGGAGAATTTCAGCTCAGACATCGGGACCGTAATAAAGCCTTGCCAACCGTCTTTACCCGCTTTAGCGTTCCACTTCAGTCCTTTGGCATTCCACGCGCTTCCGGTTTGAGCAGTCTGTTTTGAATATGAAAGATCTGACAGACAATCTTCGGGGCACAGCGCGAATTGGAATGCTTCATCACCTTTGGCAAGAAAGAGTTCGATACTGTCATACTGCCATGCGCCGGTATCCCGTCCGCTGTATTTGGCAGGGGGGATGATCAGCTTTTTGCCGGCAGCGGGCATACGGCTGTCGAAATTGAAATAGAGATTTTTTCCGTCATGGAGCACACGGGCATAAGTCGCGGCCTGCTGAGAGGCAAGTCCGTCAGTAGTACAGAAATTGCTCAGCACAAGAGCTTTCTGCCAATCTGCCTTGGTTGGAGTTCCTTTGACCTTGGGAACAGTAACCACTTTCTTATTCAGCTTGATATTATCTTTTCTGATATCCATGAGAGCCTTGAGAGTCGCCTCGACCAGCTGCTGCCCCCCCTTGTGGGAAACCAGACTGCTGTAAGGAGTGGCTCCGTATCCCTTGTTTTTCTCACTGCGTTCTGTGGCAAGATAACTTCCGGTACCGTACTCATCGACAGTAAGCTGAACGATAAAGGTCTGTTCAAAAGGACTGCGGCCCTGGATACGGTGCATGTAATCCATGTAGAGTTCAAAACGGTTGGTGGCAAAGGCGATATTGCCGATACGCACCGCATGGACATCGGTGGTCAGGAAGGGCTGCTTTTTCTGAAGTTCAAAGCGTTTACCGACACTGAGCATGCGCCGTCTGCGTGAATTGAGATGGGAGTTGCGGATAAGCATATCCCATTTATCTCCGTCTTCCATGAACTTTTCTTTCATGCTGGCAGCATGTTTGCGTTCTTCCACGTCGACCAGAGCCTTCGGGAATGTCATGCGGGAAAGTTTAACGGTATGCACTTCGTGTTTGATGCCGGGAGAAGAAAATTTCTCCTGCCCTGCCCATGAAAGCACTTCGTCAAAGGCAGCAACGACACGGTTGCCGATATCTTCAGCACGCATGATCTCGATGACTTCATTGCTGTCGGGACTGACCGGACCGGGTGCCACACCGCCGATAGCCGGACGGGGCATGGGATTCTTTATATATTCAGCGATCTGATCTTTGTATTTGAGCATGTAACGGCGGCGTTCCGCGTTTTTGTAATGGAGCTGCCGGGGAGAAAGATCACCGGCTGCGGCAGACTGGCCAATGACTCCGATATCGCCGTATTTGGCGGCCAGTTTCTCACGCACATTGTGCCAGAAACTGGCATTATACGCCCAAGCCGTTTCGCTTGTCTGGGAAGGGCACGGAACATTGATGACTGCACCGTTCAATTTGCCTTTGGCATCAAAGGTATAGAGCAGATTGATGAAAGGATCGGCACCTGCTTCATATCCTGCGAATTCATCAAGTCCGGTGCTGCCGTACATGATGCAATGCCCATTATTGGTGATACCTGAAGCAGTTCCGGCGCTCTTGCCCATATCCTTGAGATAAAGAGCGCGGCGGCTGTGACCGGTGGTGGCAAAACCGTATCCGTATGCCACTGAACCGGGAGCGCGTTTCTGCCATGCTTCTTTCACGGCGTCAACGATCTGACGGGCGATGAAGGCTTGCACCTTTGCAGAGGGCACAACTTTGATCTTGTTGGGATATTTCAGAGAAACAGAGTTGGTGCTGGGACCGGCGTGAGTGTGAGTGGCGTTGATGATAAGTTTTTTCACCGGGAATCCGGGAAGTTCCTTCTTGAGCCATTCGCGGACCCGGTTGTAAACACCGAGCTGCACCGAAACCACATCGCAGGAAACGAAGATCACGGCATCGCCTTTTTCTTCAAGCACCAATACGCTTGCCAGGACAGGGGTATACTGCCCCTGGGAAACCCGCAAAAAGAACTGTCCGGTAATAGGAACCGGTCCGGGCATGGCAATGGAACGTTTCGCCCAACCAACCTTCAAAGTGTTCGCTGCACTTTTTGAACTGCCTGCTCCGGTTGAAGCACAGGAGCAGAAAAGAAAAAGTGCCGCAAACAGCACTACTGATATTGCGGCACACTTTTTCATTTTTTGTTCTTTCTTTCTTCGAGGATAGTTTTGATCTTTTCAGGATCGATCGTGTCGATCTGGCTGAAAACCTTTTTGATACCGTGGCAGACCTGCTCAGCAATTTCCAGACCGTTGGGAGCGCGGAGCGTCTGAACCACAGAGATGTGCTTACGGCTGTATTCAAGAGCATTGGGGAACTTATCGAGAGAGTAATCCACACCCTCATCGGCACCGGGAATACTCCAGGGATAGCCGCCGCCATAGGCGTTTTTGGCTTTGAACACAGTCATGTCAGGCAGAATGAAACGCTGCCAGACCATGGCGCGGATACCTTCGTCCTGCAGGCAGGCAACCACGCAGTCACGGAGCTGCACCTGTTCTTCAGGAGCGGTGATACCCATCTTGGCAAAGTCGATGCGCAAGTTGAAATTATACCAGTTATGAGTTGCCCATTCGGGTTCATAAGGCAGCATCAGATTGGGAGTTCCTGCCAGATTTTTCAGCAGATATTCGCCGTTTTCGCGCAGAGTTTTGAAGTAGTAATCATATTTGGAAAGCTGGGCGCGGCCATAGGCTGCTGTGATTTCGTTGTTGCGGTACATCCAGCCGAGAGCGTAGGCATGATAATCACGGCTCTGTTCGGGACGGGCAGTTTCGCCGAAACTCCACAGTTTGGCGGCACCGCTGTAGATCTTTTCATCATTAGTAACAAACATACCGCCTTCGCCGCAGCAGAGGCATTTGTTCTGGTTGAAGCTGAAAGCGGCACAATCACCGAGAGTACCGGCTTTACGGCCTTTGTACATGGCTCCGTGAGCCTGACAGGCATCTTCGATGACTTTGAGATTATGCTTTTTGGCGATAGCATTGATTTTGTCCATATCGTTGCAGAGACCGTGGAGCTGCACCACGATGATGGCCTTGGTTCTGGGAGTGATAGCAGCCTCGATCTTATCGGGATCCATCAGGAACGTTTCAGGATCGATATCAACGAAGATCGGAATGGCATCGTGATGCAGGATACAGGTGGCACTGGAACTCCAGGTGTAGGAGGTCACCAGCACATGGTCGCCGGCACCGACACCGCAACCGACCAGACACATGTGAAGTGCTGCAGTTCCTGAGTTGGTGAAAAGAGCATATTTATTGCCGTTCCATTCGGCAAATTCTTTTTCAAAGGCGATATTGTGTACACCGCGGGCCTGATTGGGTTGATG
>JAFVRT010000305.1 GCA_017504125.1 Lentisphaeria bacterium | reverse complement strand
GTGATCATTGACACCATTTTCGGCAGCAAGGGATTGACTTATCCGGTGGTGTTTATCCCCGATCTGTTCTATGTGAGTACGACATTCAACAAAGACAAGATCCAAAAAATATTTCACAACGACGCGGGAGAGCTCTGCTTTGCTCCTGAAACCGATGATACGGCACAGGTATCGGAAAATGATGAGATGATCCAGGAAAATCTGCGTAAAGCCTATGTCGCCTTTACCAGAGCGCAATATTTCTGTTGTTTTTACTATGGAGATTGTTCAAAGATCCCACGCTGCTCATCACTTGACTGGCTTTTCCGTAAGCACGGGATCTCCAAATTCAGCGGCTTGAAAAAGTCTCTCTCTGAAGCAGCCAAGAGTTCTCCGCTGGATTTTCCGGATTTGATACTTCAAAGATCTATGGTGCAGCCTGACAATAAAGGAATAGAGTGCCCGAAAGAAATACTCCGCAGACCTGACTTGATGCCGTATCTGGTCTATTTGGGCGGATTTTTAAGTTTCAGCAGTATCACTCCACACGGTTCATCCCAAAGTACACTTGCTTCAGATAAAGATGATGAAGCAGATGATGAAGGATCGTCCGGAAATACCGTTCCGGAAATTCGATCTGCCGCCAACCAGCTCCCGGAAACCATGCTGCTTCCTTCGGGGACAAATTTCGGTAATGCGGTACACAAGATCATGGAATTGTGTGATTTTGCAGCGGATCAGGCTGAATTGACAGAGTGTACCGCACTTCAACTGCGGGCACACGGTATTCCCGGCGAAGCCGCAGTAAAACACAGCGTAAATATGATTTACGGTATACTTAATGCACCGATACCGGATATTGACGGCAGCAGTTTTACTCTTTCGCAGCTTGATCCGGCAAAGAAAAAAAGCGAATTTGAATTCATCTACGAATTCGGAAACGCATTCCGTACCAGGGATCTTTTCAAATTTGCCGCTGAATATTCAAACCGGAAATTCGGTATCAATTCTCCGGATGCCGCCGAAGAAAGCACCACTTACGATTCCGGATTTTTCAACGGTTCGATAGATCTCTTTTTTGAACACCGCGGCAAGTTTTACATCGTGGACTGGAAAACCAATAAACTTGCAGATATGGAAAGTTATTCTGCCAGAAAACTCCCGCAAGCCATGGCCGGCAGCCGTTATTATGTCCAGTATATGATATATACGGCAGCTCTTTTCAAGTATTTACGCCAGCGTATCAGTGAAACAATCAGCGACAGGGAGTTCTACAACAAATATATCGGCGGGACCCGTTACATTTTTCTCCGCGGAGTCAATGAAAGCGGTCACGGGATCTTCAGCGACCGCATAAGTTATGAGGAATTCAGAAAACTTGAGGAAATCATAGGATGAATACCAATACATACACTCAGGAATCTGTTTATCTTCAACAGGAAATTCCGCCATTGGCAAAAATTTTCGGAGATCATCTCAAACAGTTGAGCAATTTGCCTTTGATGGAAGTCATCGGGATCAGACTGGTCGCGGCAAGAAACAACGGCGACAGTTTTATCATCCTTGATGAAACAGAAGTTGAAACTGTAAAAAACAGTACGCTCTGTGACGGTGAAGCTCCGCTCCTCGTCCTTGACGGAAATAAACTCTATCTTTTCCGGGAATTCCGCAACGAACTCAATCTGGCTCAAAAAATCGCAGAACGGCTGAATGCGCCATCGCCTGCACACACATTTTCCGATGAGCAAATCATGTCCGCATTCAAGCAAACTCCGAATGAAGATCAGTTTGCGGCAGTAAAAAATTCCCTTTCCGGCAATTTTTCCATTATCACCGGAGGCCCCGGCACCGGCAAGACCACCATTATCGCCGCATTGGTCGCCCTGGAATATAAACGCAACCCTAATATAATCATCGAAGTGGCCGCACCGACCGGAAAAGCCGCAGAACTGCTGACCGCAGGTTTGACTGCAGCATGTCCTGAATATCCGATCAGAGCCAAAACGCTCCACTCACTGTTCCGTGCCGTACCGGGAACAGGAAAATTCAATAAAAACTCAGCTTCACCGCTGGAGTGTGATCTGCTCATAGTGGATGAGTGTTCCATGATTTCCCTTGATGTTGCAGCCAAGATGTTCAATGGTCTGCCTCCCCAAACAAGAGTGGTGCTTTCAGGAGATCACCGTCAGTTGGAAGCCATAGGTTCAGGTGCAGTTTTAAGTTCACTTCTCACCTTTGACTCAAACGGCAGTAAAGCTGCCGGTAAATTGCGTTCAGCAGGAGTAGAACTTTCAATAAACTACCGTTCAAAACTTGCGCCTGCGATCCAGGATCTGGCCAAAGCCATAAGAGAAAAAATACCCGATGCAGAACTTTGCAGCAGGATCTGTTCTACAGCTTCCGCAAATTACACATTCAAAACGATATCATCCAATACGGAACGCGAGATCCTTGATGCGGCTTTTGAACATTGGCATACTTTGCCTGCCGCAGCTTCTGAAATGACTCCTGAATCGGTAAAAAAAGCATTTGGATTGCTGAAATCGTTCCGCATCATAACTGCCATGCGGGTCGGCAAAGACGGATGCAGCTCTCTCAATCAGAAAATTCTGTCCCGTCTTGGGATGAATGGGTGTTATTCTCCGGGGTCTGCTTTGCTTATAACCCGCAACTGCAGACGGACAGGTCTTGCCAATGGAGATGTGGGGATAGTTTTTGCCGACAAGGAAAAAGGCGGGGTAAAGGTATGGTTCGAAAATCTGCCACAGCCGCTTCAGATACATGAACTTCCTGAACATGAGTCAGCATTTGCCATGACCGTGCACAAAGCTCAGGGATCAGGCTTCAAAAAAGTTTGTTTCCCCATGCCCAAAGCGGAAAATCCATTACTGACCCGTGAACTTTTTTATACTGCCCTGACCCGTGCGGAATTACATATTGTGATTTTCGGTTCTCCGGATTCCGTAATGGCGGCTTTGACATGAGAGAGCTGCCGGATGACACGGTTGGCAGAACGGACAATTTCTTACCTGCAGCCCAAATTATGAAAAACAAGATTTGCGAACTGCTGGCCCCGGCCGGCAACCCGGAATGTGCAATGGCAGCCATTGATGCCGGAGCCGATGCCGTTTACTGCGGTCTCGGCCGCTTCAATGCCAGATGCAGAGCCGAAAATTTCAATCCCGATACTCTCGGTGCCATGATAGATCACATGCATTCTCTCGGCAAAAAACTCTATCTTACCTTTAACACATTGCTTTTTGAGGAAGAACTTGAGGGTGCCGCAGAAATGCTGGGAGAACTTACCCGCCTTGCTCCGGATGCCCTGATAGTCCATGATCCCGGAGTTATCTTCATGGCAAAAAAATATTTTCCTTCGCTGAAACTCCATGCTTCAACTCAAATGGGCATCCACAATTCTGCCGGAGTTGCCGCCATGGCGGAACTGGGTATAGAAAGAGTCATACTCGAACGCCAGATCCCTTTGAATGAACTGGAACAGATAGTAAAAAAATCATCTATCGAAATAGAAGTTTTCATTCACGGTTCTTTGTGCTGTTCACTTTCCGGCCGCTGTCTTCTTTCTGCCGAACTTTGCGGCGGCAGCGGAAACCGGGGATGCTGCAAGCAGCCGTGCCGCCGTTCATTTGAAACAGAACAAGGTAATATATTTCCTCTCTCTATGCGTGATCTCAACGCGGTGGAAATATTGCCGTTCCTGAAAAAGATCGGCGTTTCTTCGCTGAAAATCGAAGGCCGTCTGCGGGGAC
>JAFVRT010000304.1 GCA_017504125.1 Lentisphaeria bacterium | reverse complement strand
TACCACCTGCGGCGGCGAAAAAAGCACCACCGTGGGGCGTGAACTCGGAGCCGAATATGTGCAGTATCTGGAGTCCGACCTTGCCAAAGGAACTCCTGTGGCTCTGGGCGGTATCTCCTTTGCTCTGAGGACATTTGAATTTCCTGTCGTTTACCAGACTCCCGAAGAATTGCGCCATGATGCTGATTTGCTCCGCGCCCGCGGCAAAACTGAACGGCAGAAGGATTACTGGGCAGTCAACGCCAAGCGGCTGGATGAAATGGCTCTGCTGGAGGAAAAAGGATTCGATATGGGGGTCAATCATGAGCTTCAGGTGATCCGCATCGGTGAAGCTGAACTGATGTTCATACCGGGAGAATTCTATGTGCAGCCCGGCTGCGAACTTCTGGAAAAAGCTGCTTCTGAATTCACCTTTGCCGTAACCGTTTCCAACGGCAACGGTCAGTATTTCTTCACCGAAAAGAGCGGTTTGCGCTACCCCGGCATCGATGCTCAGGCTGAGAAACTTTTCGGATTTTACGAGATCTACGGCTATATGCACCAGCTCCGCAGCAGATATCAGAACAATATCTGCGCTTTTATCATCGAAAAGCTTCTGGAAGTGGAAAAACTTACCAACGCCTGACAGGCATCATTGAACGGGGGATAACGAATTGAACGACGATATGTTGAAAAAACAGCTGGAGTCATATTTTGCTGAAGCTGAAAAACGCTCCTTCAGAGTAAGCAGAAAACCCCATGCTGATGAAGTTTGTCTTACCGGCGGGATCGAGCTTGATTTGACTTCTGCCGCTGTTCCGGAAACAGCTCTGCAGGAACTCCATACGGTGCTTGCCGGTTGGCAGATACCGGTGGTCAAAGGCGGATACAAGATCGTTTTTGAGGAAAAAAGCGGTTTTGACAAAGAGGAGTTTCAGCTTGACATCGGTAAGAGTTGCGGCAAATTGGCTTCTTCCAATGCCGAAGGATTCCGCCGGGGTGTGTATTTTCTTGCATCGCAGCTTGAATATGGCGGCGGCCCGTGGATCAAAAAGGGGAAAACCCGCAAAAATCAGCTGGTGAGAAACCGTCTTTCCCGCTGCTATTACGGCCCCACTCACCGTCCGCCCTTCAACATCGACGAACTTATGGACGATGTGGAATATTATCCCGAACCATATCTCAACCGCCTTGCCAAAGAAGGTATAAACGCTCTCTGGCTGACGGTTTGTTTCCATGAAGTAACTTTCAGTTATATCCAGGAACCCGACAAGTTCATGGAAAAACGGTTGGCCAAACTGCGCCGGACCGTGGAACAATGCGCCCGTTACGGCATCAGGATCTTTGTTTTCTGCATCGAACCCCACGGCTTTGTGGGCCGCTCGGAACTTGCGGAAAAACATCCTGAACTTGCCGGTATCACCAACTGGGGATACGAAATGGTGGGATTCTGTCCCACCAGCGATACGGCACAGCGGCATCTTTATGAACAGACCCGCAATCTTTTTGCCAATGTTCCCGGCTTGGGGGGCATACTGGATATCACCAGCGGCGAACAGATTTCAAGCTGTTTCTTCAACCCCGTTCCCGGTTACAGCTGTCCCCGGTGTGAGAAACTTGCTCCGCCGCAGATATTGAACAATGTGCTGCGTCCCATGGTCAGAGGCATGAAGGAATCTGCTCCTGAAGCAGAGTTCATTTCATGGTTTTATCAATCTTCCTCAGCCTGGGAGTGCCCGGAGTGGATCTATGAAAGTGCCGCAAGTGTTCCTGAGGGAGTCATCAATCTCTACAACTTTGAATCCGGCATAATCCGCAAACAGCAGGGTATGACGCTGCACGGCGGGGACTACTGGAACTCCAAAACCGGCCCTTCCCACCGTTTCAGCAAACTTGCGAAAAAACTGGAAAAGAAAAATGTCCGCTGCGGAGCCAAACTGCAGATTTCCAACGGGCATGAACTGGCAACTGTGCCGGTGATCCCGGTTCCGGGGCTTCTCTATCAGAAGTACAAGTTTATCGTTGAACATCATGTTGATACGGTCATGTACAGCTGGTATTTCGGTTCCTTCCCCGGCTTGATGAACCGCGCCGCCTTTGAGCTGGGTTCCTGGGATTTCAGGCGTCCGGAAAAAGAATTTCTGCAGCATCTTGCTTCTCAGGAATGGGGCGAAGATGCTTCTGTTGTCGCTGAGGCGTGGCATTATTTTTCACAGGGCTACGCGCACTATCCGCTGAGTACCGAGATCCAGTACAACGGACCGTTCCACCACGGTATCGTCTGGCCCCTTTATCCGGAAGTCCGGTTCCACGACCTCTACGCTGCATGGAAACCTCTCCCCGTCAGCGGCGACAGTATCGGCAAGTGTCTTGGTCCTTTCACCATCGAAGCGTTTGAAAAACAATCCGGGATCATGGCGAAAAGTTTCCGTAAGGGCCTGAAGCTGATGCTGGGACTGAAGGAAAAATATCAGGACAACCCACATCTGCTGACCGAAATAAATTTCGCTCATGCCGTGGGATTGCTGCTGGAATCCGGCTGGCACATCGCCCGTTTCTATATGCTGCGTAAGAAATTGTACGACGGTGATGCTTCAGTATTGAAAGAAATGGAAAAAATACTCCGTCAGGAGATCGCCGCCACAGAAGAAATGATCTCGCTGTGCCGTGCTGAATTCCTCATCGGCTATCACTCCGAATCGGAAGATATGAAATTCACTCCCGAAGGACTTGCCGCCAGAATCGTACAGCTGAAACAGGCTCTGGAAACGGAGATCCCCGATTTGCGCCGCCGTCTGGCAGCGGGCGGAAAACCCCGGTTCCCCGAAAATACACTCCTTCAGGAGTGCCGCAGCGGCGAAAAACATCAGCAGACCACCTTTGACTGGGAAATGAAAGCCGGGAAAAAATATCTGCACTTCAAAGCGGAATGCCGGAACATCAAAGATACTGTTGCTGACCGTATCTATTTTATTTTCTGCGATGAACTTTATTCTTCTTCGCCGCAGATAGTTATGTTTTCAAGCAACGGCCCCATGCCCAAAGAAAACCGTTCCGTACAGCCGGAAAAAGTTAGCGTCAAAAAGCACAAAGACGGTTGGAGTGCAGCTTTTTCCATTCCCCGTTCCCAGCTGGAACCCAAACCCACCTTCAATGTGTTCCGCCAGTATATGGTCAACGGAGCAGAAGATGTGGACTCCTGGTGCCCCGATCCCGGACGGATCTCTTATGGAGCTGCTTCAGCTGTGATGCACTCCGCCGCTATGGGCAGACTGCTGCCGGATGCCAAAGAAAAGTAAAAAAAAACACACACATTTACAAATAAAAAAAAGGAAAAAGAAACATGAAAAAATTTTATTGTCTGCTGCTGCTGACCGCCTTGAGCGCGGTACTCTGCGGCGCAGGAGTGCCGGAATATCCGGCGCGTCCGGGAAGAAAGATCTCGATCAGCAACAAAAGCACCGTGAAGCTCACCGCTGACAACGGCGTGATCGTGGTGGACAAAAAACTCCCCAGAACACTTAAATTCGCTTTGCAGGAGTTCCAGTATTTTCTGAAGGGTATTTTCGGCAAAGAACTGCCCGTAGTCAATGCTCCTGTCAATGGCAAGATCAATATCTTTCTCGGTTTGAGCAAATATACCGACAAAGCCGGTATCGACCGCAAGCAGTTCTGCGCCGACAGTTTCGTGCTGAAACGCCAGGGGAACAATGTGTATATCGCCGGTCTTGACGATCCCTGGACCAATGCCTTCTGGGCCATTGAAAAAGGCGGAGCAGCCACCCAACGTTATAACCGCGGGACTCAGGTCGGTATTTACGACTTCGTGGAGCGTTTTGCAGGAGTGAGGATGTATTTTCCCGGCGAGATCGGAACCGTGATCCCCAAAGCATCTGCCATTACTCTGCCCGAATTCAATATCTTTGACCGTCCCGACTTCACCACCCGCCGGGTTTCCACCTGGTGGGACGGCAAATGGTACGAAGAAGGATGTGATACTTACGCCAAAGCACTTCCCCGCAAAAACCTCAACCATCAGCGGCTCCGCTGGGCGATCACCAACCGCATCGTCTGCCACGGTCTGAACCATTTCCAATATCTCAAACGCTTCGGAAAAAGCAATCCCGAATATTTTGCATTGCACAATACCGGCAAGAGAAGCAATGTCGAAGGTGAACGCTTCGCCGGACTTCCCTGCTACAACAGCGGTCTTACTGAGGAAATATACAAAGATATCCGTTCCTATTTCAAAGGCGAACCCGCTTCTGTCCGCAAGATCCCCCGCTTCGACAAACGCCCCGGCTACTCCTGGGGCCCCAATACCTTCCCCGGTGCGGTGGATGTCATGCCCCAGGACAGTTACTCCGGCTGCTACTGCAAAAAGTGCGCCCCCCTCACCCGTACCAAGGGCAAATATCCCCAGTATGCCACTGAACTTATCTGGGGTCATGTTGTGGACTGGGCAAACCGTCTGACCAAAGAAGGGCTCAAAGGAGAGCTTATGATGATGAGCTACACCCCCTACGGTGCCATCCCGAAAATCGAGATCCCCAAGAACATCATGGTCATGGTGGCACGGAGCGGCCCCTGGGCGAAAAACAATCCGGTCGTGATGAAAAAAGATAATGATGCCATCAAGGCATGGGCTGAAAAACTGGGCCGCAGAGTTCCGCTGTGGAACTATGTTACCACCACTTTCGGCATGGGAATCCCCGGAGTACCTCAGATGAGCCCCAGAGCCTATGCGGAGTATTACAAAAACATCGCTCCCTGGAGCACCGGAGCGTTTGCTGAATCCGAAAGCGACAAATTCATCTACAACTACCTCAACTACTACATGTTTTCCAAGGTTTCCTGGAATGTGGACACCGATGCTGAAAAACTTCTTGACGAACACCACAAAGTCATGTTCGGCAAGGCGGCTCCCTTCATGAAGGAGTTCTACGACACCATGGAAAATTTCTGGATATACAAGATCGCCGGAAATACTGTCGATACTTCCATCGGCCCGGTGAGTTCCGTTCCCTCCAACTATGTGGTGTGGGAAAAGATCTATACCGCCGATGTGCTGAAACACTTTGACACTCTCTTTGCCAAAGCTGAAAAAGCAGTTCCCGCCAAATCCATCGAACGCAAGCGTATCGACTTCATCAAAAAGGAGTTCCTCGAACCCATGAAATCCGGCCGCGCCAGTTATATCGGCTCCACCGCCGCCGTTTCCGGACTGGTGCACTATGCTGCTTCAGGAGAACTTCAGCTGACTCCTCTCAAGAGCATCGACCACAAGCCCGGAGTCGTCAACGCCGTTACCGGAGTCAGTTTCGCCAAGAGCGATAAGGAACTCAAGATAACATTCCGCTGCGAAGAACCCCGGATGAAAGATATCCAGGCCATCAAGCGCAAATTCGACGATATCGAGGTCTGGCGGGACAACGGTGTGGAAATGTTCCTCAACCCCACCTGCGACCGGAAAAAATTCTATCAGCTGATAATCAACTCCGAAGGCTCCATAGCCGATCAGGCTGCGGTTTCTCTGGGCCGTAAGGGGAGTTACGATGCCAAGTGGAACTCCAACGCCAAAGTGAAGATCACCAAAAAAGCCAAAGAATGGATCGCCGAAGTTACCATTCCGCTGTCTTCGCTCCCCGGTTTGAAGAACCGTATGATCGCCAACTTCTGCCGCAACCGCAGTCTGGACGGCAAGCAGGATTACACCCGCTATTTCTGCTACGGCCCCTTCGTCAAGGGATATCATAATGTGGAAAACTTCGGAACCATTTCTTTTGAAGCCGACCGCAATATCATTCCCAACAGCGATTTCTCCCAGCCTGAGAAGCGGAAGAATTACTACCTCTACAAGAACGGTAAAAACATGGGCGGATGGATCGGCAACAAATCCACTTCTCTGGATTTCAAAGATTATATCTCACCGCCCTCAAGCATGAAGATCAGCGGCAAAAACCCCATGGTTTGCCATTATTTCCGAGGTCTCAAACCGGGTAAACGCTACCGCCTGAGCTTCTTTATGAAAACCGAAGGCGTCAAGCTCAGCAACCGTATGGGAGGAGCATGCGCCAACTTTGCCAACGGCGGCAATAACTGGTATCCCAGACACAAACCTGTAGGTGATACTCCGTGGCGATTCTATCAGACGGTCTACACCGCAAAGGCCAGTAAGTCACCTTATTTATGGCTGCGTATTCTGCTGGGCGAAGGCACAGCTTGGTTCGATGATGTAAGAATGGAGGAATTACCATGAACGAACTCAAAAACAAGATCGGGGTCGCTGATTTCGGCGTTACCGTATGGGATGGCGGACTGTATTCCGTCGAAGACAGGATCAGAGTTGCGAAAGAATCCGGACTCAATGGTGTTGAAGTCCTGCGGGGCCGGAATCTGACCGATATGGTCTACAAAGCTGCTGCTTTCAGGAAACAGGGCATGGAATTTGTTACCTGCAATGTGGCTGATGATCCCGAAAGCACTTTCCGCTGCGCCGCCGCTTTCGGCTGCGAATATGTGTGGATCTCATGCGGCAGAAGCACCCGTGATGTGCCATATGATGTCTATATCCGCCGCGCCAACCACTTCATCAAGTGCGCTGCTGATTTCGGAGTCAAGTGCGCGCTGCACAACCACCTCGGCACCGTCATCGAATCCGAGGAGGAACTCCACCGTTTCATGGCCGACTGCCCCGATGCCATGCTGCTGCTCGACATCGGCCACCTTGCCGCCATGGAAGGCGATGTGATCGGTGTTATCGACCGTTATTTCGACCGTATTTCAGCTATTCACCTCAAAGATGTGCTTATCAAGGATCCCTCGATCCCCATGGGCGCGGAAAACTGGTGGAACCGTCTGGAATTCCGTGAATTCGGAGCCGGAAACATCGGTTTGGATATTCCTGCGATCATCAAGCACCTGCACCGCACCGGATTTTCCAAGTGGCTGCTCATCGAGCAGGATACCCACAAAAACGATCCTGTGGTCGATCTTTCTCACAGCGTCAGCGTGATGAGAAACTGCGAACTCTGAAAAAAGAGCATAAACAAGGGGCTGCAGCAAACCTCCAAAAGGTAAGCCGCAGCCCCGGTTTTTTGCCTGAGATCCGGAAATAGAGTAATTTTCTGCATTTTTTCAAACCTTATTGTGCATCAATAAAAACCTTACCGGCTTGTATTTGAATTTTTTATGGTGTAAATTACAAATGAGCAGTACTTTTTTGTTCTTTTTGGTTGGTTTAAAAAAAGGAGGCCGACAATGCTGAAGAAGTTTTTTACACTTATCGAACTGCTGGTGATCACATCACAACTCTGCCGTGATTTTTTTAAACGCTTTATTTGTACGGATAAGTACGGATGTGTACGGAAACATACGGAGAATGCCGCTCTCAAAAATACGCCGCATCATACTTGCAAAGCAAGTGCTTCATGT
>JAFVRT010000303.1 GCA_017504125.1 Lentisphaeria bacterium | reverse complement strand
GCTGCAGCAGGCACAGCAGAAAATCGATCTGGACATCCTGAAGTTGAAACACAACAAAAACTACCGCTTTTTCGACCAGGCTGTTAAAAGCATATCATTCGACGGAAAAAGATTTGTCATCGTTTACCGTCCCCGCCAAATGATGATGCTGATAACGTCGGGCAAATAAGCCCCCTTCTCAAAGCTCTATCCATTCGCCGTTATTTGCGGCACTGCGGCAAATCGCGAAGCATGCTTTGTGGCTGTTCACAGCAGAAGCGACATTATGTTCTGAATCTCTGTCTTCTTTCAGGCACGCCACAAAGTGATTGACTATTTCCGGGAAAGGATGACCGTAGACATCTCCGGTTTTGCGTACTCCGGTATCTACGGTAAAAAACTCCTTCTGCTCCTGAAAACGGCGCAAAAAGAAACGGTCATTGAGTATCGTACCGTCTTCCCCTATGATATGGGTATTGGCAGTATAAGGCACAAAGCCGGTCAGAGAACATGAAAATACGCCCTTGGCACCATTGGCAAAACGCACCTGAGCAGTTTCCACCGGCGGATAATCATACCAATCGCCAACTTGTACACTGTCACCGCGGACAGCTGCGATCTTCGATCCCAACAGAAAACTTGCCAGATCGACCGAGTGGCATCCTCCGAGAACAAATGCTCCGCCGGAGCGTTTGCCTTCACGCATCCATGATCCGCGTTCCCGTCCGAACCAGTAATCCACATTGGCAAGAAACACCTTGCCCAGTTCGCCGGACCCGATAAGTCTTTTCTGCATTATGCTCAAGGGATTAAAACGCAAAACAAGCCCCATGACGGTTTTGGTATGATATTCTTCGATGACAGAAGTCAGTTCATCAAGCTGGGCTTCAGAAACTGCTGCCGGTTTTTCAAGAAATATCTGTTTGCCGGCCTTCGCCGCCTGAATGGCTTCGGCTGCGTGCAGATCATTCGGGGTACAAATAGAAACGATATCCACCCGGCTGTCATTGAGAAGTTCTTCAAAACTGCTGTACAAAGTCACATTATTCAAACCGAATTCGGCGATTTTTTTCTGTGCGCTTTCAATGCTGCGGCTGCCGAGTCCAATGAATTCACAATCCTTATTTTTGAGGTATGCGGCGATATGGCCGCTTGCCACCCAGCCGCATCCCCAGAGAGCGCATCCGAACTTTCCGTTGTGCATGTTGCTTCTCCTGTCATATCCCCAGCAGCCAACCGGAATCGGCGGGGTTGTATTTTTCGTGGGTAAGACGCGACTTCCACGGATGATTTCCGCCCCAATACTCAGCGTTGCCATCTTTGTCCATAGCTCTTACATTTACGCGCATCGGCAATCCCGGTTCCCGGAACTCCTCAAATAGAGCCAACGGCAGTTCTATCCGTCCGTTTTCCATCGAATTGTTGAATACAACCTCCGGAACTTCGCGGCAGATAAAGTAAAAAATCGTATCTGCGCCGGAACGGTCAAAAGTGGCGGTAAAGGCCGTCCACAAACGGCGCGGTTCGATATATACGGTATAACTCAGCCCCTCTTTGCGGTTGAGGAGTTCGATTATCATCTTGTCCCCTTCCCTGGAAATACGCCAGCTGGAACCGGTATTCCCCACGGGATAAGTTTCTCCGGCATGGGCGATAAGTCCATCGGGTTCAGCTCCTGTCCACCGTTTTATAAAGGGGGCATCAAGCGAAAATGCCGGAAAATCTTCATCCAGCAGCACCTGCAGCAACTCTGCCCGTTTGGTCAACCTTTCAGGATGGAAAAGAAATGCTTCTGCTTCAGAGTGATACCCAAGCCGGGGATCTTTAAGGCACAGTTCCTTCATGCGCTGAGTATAAACGATCTCATCCCTGACCAATTTTTTCATTTCCTCAAGTTCGCTGATACCGGTACGGAACATCCGTTCTCTTGCCTCATAGAAACGCAAGGTATTCAAGGCACTCTTGATCTGCAGTCCGACCGCCAGAGCCACGCCGATATCTTCAAGGCGGTCAGGATTCTCCTGATATCCGGACAAAAGTTTTTCCAGCAGCGTACTGCCTTTGCTCCATTCTTCATCCATCTGTCTGCACAGTTCTATGCCATCAGCAAGATTGTGGTGGAATCCGAGAGCTTCACCGATACGGTCGCCGGAAATTTCCGGGAACTGATGTATCAGCCAGCTGGGAGCAAGAGGCGCATCCGCAGGGAACAGATGCCACGGCCATGCGATACTGTGATGCAGCAAGCCGTACCATTCAAAGCAGATGTTCATGGGGAACAGCCGGTAGGCGGTTGAAAAATGACTCCATGCCTCAGCCACAACGGCACTGTTTTCCCGCCAGTCGGGAGCTGCCAGAAACTGCAGAAACTCCTGCTCTGATTCCGGGAAAGGCGAAAAAGAAAGTTCTCCGGCGGCTTTATTCATCAAACCGGGATAATTTCCGAAATACCAGCACTGCATTGCGGCAGTAACCTGGTGTCCCTGAAGGAACTTATACTTCTCATAAAGGTTGGAGGGAACCGGAATAAAAGGCACAGAAGCATCTTCGTGAGAACATCCCACCTGAAGTTTTGCGGCCTTTCTGCCTTTGCACCGCTCAGTCATATCAACATACTGCTGACAGGGCCCCACATAGGCGAGAGAATAATCGAACACCGTACGGACTTTTCCCAACTGTTCAGCCATACCGCCCGATTCAAAATTGAGCATAAAGAAACATTCTTCCGGCCAAGCTTCTTCAATTCCGGCAAGAAATTGAGATGATTTGCTGCCGTCGCGGCTGCCCGGAGCATAAAACCAGCCGATAAATTCACTTTCCGGAGAATATTTTTTCATGGCCTGATAAAAAATCTCGGCCTGCTCCCGATACACAGCAGGAGCTCCACGCCTGGTGCACTCAGGGCACTGGTATTTTATGGCAGACGGAGAAACTCCGGGACATGTACCGTTGTCTTCGCCGTACATGATGTTTATACAGCCTCCAAGACCGTGGACATTGGAAAACAATGCCTCCACAGATTCCCGGATAAAACGCTTTCCGGCTTCAGTAGAAGTACAGAAACGGTTGTTTTCTTTGCGCAGTTCCGGATGATCCTTTGCCGAATCCAGCGGATAGGCATGAGGCTTGAAATTATCGGCAAAAAACTTGGGTTCGCTGAAAAACACATATATCTTTATGCCGTATTTCGCACATTTGTCAACAGTACGCTGCAGCTTGGCAAAACGCTTGGGAGCATCTTTGCCATGATCCTTGAAGACCGTTGAAGGCATGTCAAAAAAGTACATGGTGAGCCACAGCCCATTGATGCCTTCATGAGCAAGTTTGTTGAGATACTCCTCCGGATAATAGTCGATATCGTTGGTGAGTTCGTCGATAAAGAATGGCGGCCGTACCGTGGGGCCGAAGAAACAGCGGGAAATACGGATCTTCACTTCCGCTTTGCGGTGCCATGAACCGTAAGTAAAAAGTTTTGCAGCCATTTCCCGGATACGGTCTTCAAGAAAATAGACTGCACGGCGCATGCCGTCGCTGTCGGAAGCAACTATTTCTGCGCCGTTTTCACTTGTATTCACTTCAAACTCCTCATGTTCCCATGAAGGTTCGGATCTGAATATGATTTTCACCCCGTCTGCAGCTTCGGAAATCCCCTTCGCCTTAAAAACCCGGCGCAGCGATACAAGTGCTGTTTCAGGTATCAGCTCCGCACCTTCAATACAGACGGAAACTCCGCAGCATTTTTCCTTTTCTGAAAAATACTCCCGTTTTTCCGCCTTGAGAGCATCGATAAACTGCTGCTGTCCTTTTTCCGGCTGAGGAATTGCCGCAAACTCATTCAATAAAGACTGTTTCATTTCTGTATCTGTTCTGTAGTTTTAATTCACAAGTGTTCTGTTGAAATTGGTATCTCTCCAATCATCTCCTGAGGGCCATCCACGCCAGAACATATTCATGTAATAGTACTGCCCGCTTGGAGATCTGGTATTGAAAGGGATCTTACCATAACCGACAATCCCCACATGACCGTCGAAATAAATAAAATTCGCACTTTTGTTGTGCCGTGCCACTACCGGACTGCGTTTATTGTTTTCATCCACAGTCGGGTTGTAATAATAACGCAGAAAATCATTGGGGGCTTCTGTTTCCGCGATAAAAGTAGACTTGGTGGGTCTTCTGATCTTACCGAGTTTTACCGAATTACCTGCCAGAAATTCACTCATATTCCAAGTCAGGATACCATCAGAGGCTGGTGCTGAAAGACTCCCCACAAAAGGACAGGCAAAACGGCTTTTTAAAACCTTATTACCTTCAAACCGTATCCCTCCGATATAACCATTGTCAAATTTTTCGCTGCCCAGATATTTCGCCAGCATACCGTAACGCCCGTATAGTTTGGCAGAAGAAGAATTCCAACAGGCGTTGGATGTGTAATAGTTGGAATTGGGCCCGCCGTTCCAGTAGTTATAAAACCATTCCAGGTTATCATTTACATATTGCAGAGTGGCTTCACCTACTGACTTGAGATTGGCGATGCATCTGGTCGCCTGAGCCCGTTCGCGGGCCTTATTCAATGCCGGAAGCAGCATAGCCGCAAGTATTGCGATGATCGCAATTACCACAAGTAACTCTATAAGGGTGAAACTTGCCAGTTTCACCCGCCTGCAGGCGGTCAATTGGGAACACAAAGATTTTTTCACAGCATCCTCCTTTTTTAATGTTTATTGTTTGCAGTTCGCAAGAATATTTCTCTTATGTATCACAAATGCGATTATTATCCAAACGATCAATACAGAAGCCGAAATAGCAAGCATCTTCTGCCAACCGAATTTAAAAAGCAATGTCAAAGCAATAGCTGTCCACAATCCTCCTCCCATAAATGGTTCGTGAAGCAGCTGTTTGTAGCCGAAAGCCTGAGTTGCACAACTTTTGGATTCCGGATCAACAGAGCGCAGCAGCATCAATCCGGTAGCTGTAACCCCCATGGACTGTCCGAATTCAGCGATCGCACATTCAAACCAGG
>JAFVRT010000302.1 GCA_017504125.1 Lentisphaeria bacterium | reverse complement strand
TGCCTCAGTTGAAAGATGGCGAACAGCCGTTTGCCCAGATGATGTTTGAAGCGGCTGAAAACGCCGAAGTTGTGGCTTCCATCAATGAAGTCGATATGAAACGGATCGTCGATACTATTGCCGAAGCCCGTTTTATGGCTGATTATGTGGTGGTCGCCATGCACAACCATCTTATCGAAGGCAAGATCAAAGAGGCTGTGGACAAAGTTTCAACTGAATTTTCCCACAAGTGTATCGATGCCGGAGCCGATGCCATTATCGGAACCGGTCCTCACCTGCTTCGTGCCATGGAACTTTATAAAGGAAAACCTGTTTTCTACTGTCTTGGTGATTTTATCAATCAGCTTGAAACGATCCAGCGGGCTCCGGACGGCATGTTCGCCAAACAGAAACTCAACGGCAATGAAAGGCTCGATGTGCTTTTCAATAACCGTTCCGGCAACGGCAAGCGCGGCTTGAGCTACAGCAAAGTCATGTTTGAATCGGTCATTCCCTACTGGGAAGTGGAAAACGGCGAACTCCGGAAACTTACTCTGCTCCCCATTGAAGAACACTTCGCACTTCCCCGCTCCCGCAATGGCTGGCCCAAAAAAGATACGGCTTCAAATATCATCGAGCGGTTTGCCGAAATGTCCAAGCCCTGGGGCGTTGATATAAAGATCGAAAATGGTATTGGTGTTGTCCAACTTTGAAATCAAATAAGGAATTTTTTTAATATGGCACTCACAAATGAAATGATCGCCTATGCTGACAAAGCATGGGAAGATGCCGCTCAGATCGTCCGCGATCTCTGCAAACTCCCCGCGCCCTCCCATCATGAGGAACTCCGGGCAGAATACTGCAAAAAATGGTTTTCCGATAACGGTTTTGAAAATGTTACCATAGATAAAGCTCTCAATGTGCTTGCTCCCGTCAATATGACTGATGATAACGACATAACCGTTCTCATGGCTCATACCGACACCGTATTTCCAGATACAGAACCCATGCCATTTGTAGAAAAAGATGGCTTCATGTATTCCCCCGGCGTTACCGATGATACCGCCAATCTGTCTGTCCTCATGGTCTGTGCCCGTTACTTCAGAGAAAATTATAAATTCGGCAACCGCGGATTTCTGTTTGTTGCCAACTCATGCGAAGAAGGACTGGGTAACCTGAAGGGGACCCGGCAGATCATGGCCGATTACGGTTCACGGGTCAAGGAATTTGTTTCTCTTGATTCAACCTGTATGAACCGTATGGTTTGCGAGGCTGTCGGTTCTCACCGTTACAAAGTAATTGTACGCACCGAGGGCGGACACTCCTTCGGATCTTTCGGTAACCGCAACGCGATCCATGTTCTTTCCACGATGATCAATGCTCTTTATTCGGTCAAGGTGCCTCAGGAAGGCAGCAGCCGAACCACTTATAATGTCGGCATGATTTCCGGAGGAACTTCGGTCAATACCATTGCCCAGGAAGCGGAAATGATGTATGAATACCGTTCTGATAATAAGAGCTGTCTGGCAAAGATGCAGGAAATCTTTGAAAAAACCGTCGCTGCTTTCGGAGCAATGGGCATTGAAGTCGAAGTTGAAAAACTCGGTGACCGTCCATGTTCCGCTGAAGTCGATCAGGAAAAATTCGATATTCTGAAGAATCGTGCCCGTGTTGCGCTGAAAGAAACTCTTGATCTGGAAATGACCGACCGGTCAGGTTCAACTGATTGCAATATCCCGCTTTCCATGGGGATCCCTGCGATCTGCTTCGGCGTATGCCGCGGCGGCGGAGTTCATACCAGAGAAGAAAAGCTGGAAACTGCAAGTTTGCACGATGGATGTAAACTCTTTTTGGATTTCCTTTTCAGACAGTAAATTTTTACATTACTAAAATCGGCCGTCAGGAGTGAACAGATATTCTTCCTGACGGTTTTTTTTCGGATTCAGGGCAGATTTTTCTTTTTACCGCTCTTTGATTGAAACAGGAGTTTACGGAAATATTCCGGGGCAGGGCATAAGTGGATTATTGATGTACTTTCTTGCATTATCATGTTTTAAGGTGTATATTAGATACACAAAGAACAGGTGAAATATGCTGAGAAAAATTACAGTTGTGTTTTTGCTGATCTGTTTGATATTTGTTTCGCAGACATGCTGTGCAGATACTTTCAACAGATCCGGACAGAATAGCTCCAGATATGGTGCCAAAAAAGAAAAATGTTCCTCCTGCCAGTTACCGGCTTTGCATGGAATGCGTACAAAGGATATGTTCTTTGTGTGTCATGCCTGTGCCAAAAATATAATAACTCCTGCTTCTGCCTCCAAAATCATGTACAAAGTACGCAAAGATCTTGCTGAGATGTTCGGGTTTGATACCAAACACCGTATTTCTCTCAAGATAGTGAACAGGAATACTCTCACTAAGGAATCCGGTATGGCTACTTCTCTCGGATGCATGAAATACCGCTTCCAGAAAATTGTCCGCTGGAAAGGAAAATCACGGAAGATCAGGTACAAACATACCTGCCAGATTTTTCTGTTGGATACATTGAACATCAACAATGCCGGAGGCGTGTTAGCTCACGAACTTACTCACGATTACCTTTTTCATCACATGGGAAAACCTGTTGACAGTCAGGTTTCAGAAGGTATCTGTGAAGCAGTAGCCGGAGCTTGGCTGCTGCAGAATGGATACGAAAAACAATTTCGGATAAAAAAACAGAATCCCGATCCTGTTTACGGAGCGGGATTCCGCCTTATATATCCCCAGCTTGAACGCCTGGGATTCAAAAAAATGCTGGAACAGAATCGTTCCGGCTTCAAACGCTTCAGATAACCAGCTTTTCAGTGTGCTGAGCGATCATCAGTTCCTCATCAGTAGGCATGACGATAGCTTTCCAGGCACTGTCATCGGTGGAAATGATACCGGCTTTGCCGAGGAGCTGACTATTGGCATCAGCATTGACCTTGATATCAAGAGCAGCGATACCTTCGATGATCATCTGACGGATGGGGGCTGAGAATTCGCCGATACCGCCGGTAAAGACCACGGCAGCAGGTTTGCCGACCAGCACATAGTAGGCACCGATGTATTTCACAATGCGGCGGACAAACATCTTGAGAGCCAATTTTGCCCGTTCGTTACCGGCTTCAGCAGCAGCCTGCATGTCGCGCATATCACCGGAGTTGATTCCGCCGACACCGAAAAGACCGGATTTCTTATTCAGCATATTATCAACTTCTTTGGTGGTCATGCCGAGATCGACCAGACGAAGGACTGCGGCAGGATCCATGTCGCCGGAGCGGCCGCCCATCATCAGACCTTCAAGGGGAGTCAGCCCCATGGTGGTATCGATGACCTTGCCGTTTTTGACCGCGGCCATACTGCAGCCGTTACCGAGGTGGCAGGTGATGATGTTGGTATCTTCCATGGAAATGCCCAGGAATTTCGCAGTAGCCAGAGTTACATAGTGATGGCTGGTTCCGTGGAATC
>JAFVRT010000301.1 GCA_017504125.1 Lentisphaeria bacterium | reverse complement strand
CAGGTTTCCTGCAATACGGTCCTGTGGGGTCCAGGCGATCACGCGGATAAAGGCGTAAATATCGCAGTTCAGATTGCGGTGGGTCAGCATGACCGCTTTGGGTTTTCCGGTGGAACCGCTGGAAAAGAGCAGTACCGCCTGGTGCCGCAGGTTGAAACAGCTCAAAGGCGCGATCTTTCTGGCAAGGCTGCGCCAGGGCAGCCGAAGCGCGGTGAAAATCGCCTTGCGTTTATCGGCTTTGGTGATGGATGGGGCGACATCTTCCAGACAAATCATTTCCGGAGTGGCTTCCCATTTGATTTTTTCGAGGAACATGCGGCTGGTCAGGATCGTTTTGATCCCTGCGCGCTGGCAGGAGTCAAGAGCGACATCCTGCCCCAGACTGTAGTTGATCATTGCCGGAGTCCGGTCGGCCATCAATACACCAAGAGTTACTGAAGATGCTGTGGTCGAGTTGGGAAGCAGCACGCCGACATGCACGCCGCCTTTATTGAGTTCTCTTACTTTGCGGGAAATGAGAATGGCACGGATCAGCATTTCAAAGTTGCTCAAAGCTCCGCGCTCAGAGTCTACAAATATTTTTCTGAAGGGATGGCATTTGGCCTGTTTTATGAATGCGGTGTGGATGGGGAGTTCTCCGGGCTGAGGTCCCATTTCTACATCTGCGCCCAATTCAGAGATCCGCTGGCGCAGCATGAATCCGGAAAGATTCGGATCAACCGGCACGCCGACAGCAATGGAAATGTCCACCGGCCAGGTGTAGGGCAGCGCAAAACGGAGTTTCCCCTGATGGATGGAAAAAAGACGGCCGCGGAGCATCCCGATACGGACGGGGATCACTGAACTTTCAACTCCTTCGGGCAGCAGATGGGAAACTCCGGAACGGAAACGCATGATATTGCCGTTTCCTGAAATCGCACCTTCAGGGAAAATACATACCATTTCTCCTTTGGCAAGACGGGATTTTATCTCGTCAAAGAAATTCATCATCGCTTTGGGATGTCTGGCACTGGGTACGGAAATAACTCCGAGAAGTTTGAATATGAAGCGGGTGGGGAGAAAATCTATTACGCTCGTGCGAACCATGAACCGCACACGGCGGGGAGCTACAGCCTGGATCAAAACCATGTCGATCATCGAAATATGGTTGGATACCAGAAGCACCGGTCCGGATTTGGGAAGATTCTCAATACCGTATGTCCTGAGTCTTATGAAGGTACATCGCAAAAGAAACGCGAAAAATTTAAGCACATAGTAAGGAGAGCACAATGCACATCCGCAGGCGAAGAATGCCAGCACTAAAAAAAAGATTTCACCGATAAGCATAACCGTTTTTCCACTGTTTAATTTTTTTGTCCGGTTGATATTAAGGACATGTTAATAACTTTTCTATGAACCTGATTCACAACAGAAAATACTGTGTGCAACCTGACTAATATAGTCCATGAAGTGAGTTTTTTCAAGAGTTATGGAAAATTTATCGTAAAAAAAAAAGTTTCAGGTTGAAAAAAATTTTTTTTGTGGTATATTTTATAGATAGCTATTTGGAAAGCATGAAATCACAAGTTAAAATAAGGAGAATTGAAAATGGCCGTACCGAAAAGGAAAACTTCCCGCATGCAGCGTCGTCAGCGCAAGGCCGCCAACCGTTACAAAGGCGTTCAGGCAACCTTCTGCCCCAACTGCAATGCTCCTCTGGTTCCCCACCGTGTCTGCACCGCTTGCGGTCAGTATGCAGGGAAACAGGTTCTCGCTGTTGACGCAGAATAATCAGGGACTTGTTGCAGCTTTTTGAGCAGATGAAGATCGCAGTAGATGCAATGGGGGGAGATTTCGCCCCCGGAGTGGTGATCGAAGGATTGGCGGATGCCATTCCGGATCACCCTGATTGTATATTTGTTTTAGTCGGACATCAGGAAAAGATCGCTTTTTATCTTGATAAATACGGTCTTTCCGGGCATCCGCAAATCGAAGTCGTGCATGCTCAGACGGTTTGTGAAATGTCTGAACTTTCAGCAACTGCATTGCGCGGAAAAAAGGATTGTCCAATTACTGTCTGCGCCCGTCTGCTCAAAGAAAAAAGTGTAGATGCCATGGTAACTCCGGGGCATACCGGAGCTACGGTGGCAGCCACCAAGGTTCTGGTGCGCAATCTTCCCGGAGTTGACCGCGCTGCTCTGGCGGCGAGTATGCCTTCCCAGACCGGGAGATTCCTGCTGGTCGATGCCGGAGCTACTCCGGACAGTACTTCCCTGAATCTGGTGCAGTACGCCCTTATGGGCAATATATATGCTCAGTATCTTTTTAATGTGGAGCGTCCGAAGGTGGGATTGCTCAGTGTCGGCGGAGAAGATGTAAAAGGTAATGAGCTTACCAAAGAAACCTTCAAGTTGTTGGAAAAACTCCCGATAAACTTCATTGGTAATGTGGAGGCAGATACTGCCTTCGAAGGTGATGTAGATGTCGTAGTTGCTGACGGATTTGTCGGCAATGTGCTTCTCAAAGGAGCTGAGGGACTTGCCCGGTCCACAATGGTGTGGTTGAAACGGGTGCTCAAGAAAAATATTTTCCGTTTGATGTGGGCGTTGCTGGCACAAAATGCTTTCCGCGAACTCAAGGCCTACGGGGCTTCTGATGTTATCGGCGGAGCTCCGCTGCTGGGTATCAACGGAATTTGTATCATCGGACACGGTTCTTCCAATCCGCTGGCTGTCAAAAATGCCATTCGTGTTGCAGCAGAGTGTGTCCGGTTCAATCTTAATGGAAAAATACTTGCTGCATTGGATGAATGCAGTGATGTGGCTTTGAAACAGACGGAAAAATAGGACTTTTTATGGGCGTCAGAATCGTTGGAACCGGGTCTTATGTTCCGGAAAAAATATTGACCAATCTTGATTTGCAGAACATGGTCGACACGAGTGATGAGTGGATCAAAGTGCGTACCGGGATCGTGGAGCGTCATATTGCACCTCCTGAAATGAGTTCTGGTGATATGGCATCCATTGCAGCAAAGCGTGCGTTGGAACTGGCCGGTTTGGAAGGTTCCGATATTTCTGTTGTGGTAGTAGCAACGACTACTCCGGATCATACTTTCCCCAATACAGCTTCGGCTGTTCAGCGCAATATCGGTGCTGACAATGCTTTCGGATTTGATCTTTCCGCAGCCTGTTCCGGAATGATCTACTCTCTTGAACTTGCTTATTCTCTGCTGATGCAGCAGAAAAAATATCGTTATGTTCTGCTCTGCGGAGCAGAAAAACTTTCATGTATAACCAACTGGAACGATCGTAATACATGTGTACTTTTCGGGGACGGTGCCGGCGCAGTGATCCTCGGACGATGTGATGATGATGATTCCGGACAGATAGCGAGTGATTTGCATCTTGACGGAAATTACAGCGAAATACTTCAGCTTCCCGCCGGGGGAAGCCGTAATCCGACTTCTCATGAAACTGTGGATAAAGGCATGCATTATATCCACATGCTTGGTAAGGAAACTTTCAAGCTGGCGGTAAATGCCATGGCTGGTGCTTGCAGAAATGTGCTTTCTGAGTCAGGTGTCAATGCTGCAGATGTGAAGCTGGTTATCCCTCATCAGGCCAACAAACGGATCATTGAGGCTGTGGCCCAAAGGATCGATGTCAGTACAGAGCAGGTGTTCGTCAATGTCCATAAATATGGAAACACTTCTGCGGCATCCATATCTATTTGTCTTGATGAAGCGTTCCGCAGCGGACAGCTGCAGAAGGGAGATATTGTTTTGCTGGTGGCTTTCGGTTCCGGGCTTACATGGGGTGCTCAGTTGCTCCGGGTATGATGTGAATATCAGAGAAAATTAAAGGGCTGCTGCAAATTTTTTGCAGCAGCCCTTTTGATTTTTATTGTGTTTTACTTGATCTCAAAAGTGAAGCAATTACGGGCATCTGTTTTCCAGGCCAGATGACGGGTGGAAGGAGAGGCCGCAAAAAATGGGGAAAATGTGGTGGCTTTGATCGTCTTTTTATCGGGCATGAATTCCAGAAGACGCAGCCAGCCGTCCCCGCCGCTGCCGCTGAATCCGCCGCCGATAGCCTGAGTGTTGAAAGCCAGCTGGGCAACATCTTTGCCGGAGCTGTTTTTATCCCATGAAAAACCGACCGCATGTTCCCAGCTGTCAGGCTTGCAGACATGTCCGCTGACCACCAGGCGGATATTCTTAGCCGGTTTGACCAATTTTTCGAAGATCCCCTGACCTGCGTTGCCGCCTTTTTTAGAAAGGGCATAATTTTCTTTTACAAGCCTTTTGCCATTGCCGAGAATGTAGGAATGGGTGAGGACTATTCCGAAATGGTTGGCAAAACGCGGATTGTCTGCTACTGATTTTGCCCATTTCAAATCTGCATCAGTAGGGGCAAACTGCAGTGTTATCACGAGAAATTTGCGGTTGTCGGGATGAGGAGCGGTGAATTCATAAGCGGAGTTTTCCATGGTCCTGACTCCGAAGGAATTGGGACCGCACTCAACCAGTTGACGGCGGGTGAGAGGATTGCGGTCACTGGGGAAATGGGTGTTGAATCCGGTGGTACGGTTTTCTGCGCTCCGGACTCCGTAATCGTGGTTTCCGGTACAGAGAACATAGGGAACTTCACCGTCCAGGCGTTTCAGTATTCTGGAGGTGGCTTTCCATTGTTCACCACAGACCAGATCGGTCATTCTGCCGCCGTAAATACGGCCTTCCTGCTTGACAACTCTACCGGTTGCATTGTAATAAACCAGATCTCCGGTAAAAAGTACTTGCTGGATCTTCATTTCTTCCCGGCGGCGGACGATCCATGCCAGCATCATATCAAGTATACCCTGATTTTCGATCTGTTTGATGTAGGTCTGGATATCGGATACGACGACCATTGTCCACGATCCGGGATCGGAAAGTTTGGGCGCAGTATAAGTGACTTTTGCCGCCGGTTTTGCCGCAATTACCATTGTAAAAGCGGCTGCCATAAATAAAACAAGTGTTTTTTTAAGCATGACATTAAATCCTTTATTTTTTTAATGGCATATTATGTTCCGGATTTCTGCAAATTGATTATTCGGAATCCATTTCTGCCAATCGGCGGTGGAGTGTACGGCGGCTGATACCTAAAAGTTTGGCTGCCGCAGTCCGGTTGCCGCCGCATTGTTCCAAAGCCTGACGGATCAATTCATAATTGTTTTCTTCCAGCGAAAGTGAGGTTACCGGCGAAACAGATGATTGCTGTCCGGCAGGAATTTCCGGAGCGGATTTGAATTGCTCCGGTAATTCATTGACTCCGGGGGTGCCGGCAGTTGAGGCAACGACAAGATATTCGACCGTATTGCGAAGTTCCCGGATATTTCCCGGCCAGGAATAGTTTATCAGGATATCCATTGCTTCGGGAGTGATGCCGGAAATATCCCGGTTGTTTTCGCTTGCAAATTCGCGGAGAAATTTATTTATCAGACCTGGGATCTCCTCCCTGCGTTCCCGCAATGGCGGCAGCTGCAGATTTACTACGGACAAACGGTAAAAAAGATCTTCTCTGAATGTGCCTTCGGCCACCATTTTCCGCAGATCGCGATTGGTTGCGGCGATCAGGCGGGCATCTGTTTTGATCTGTTCGGTGCCGCCGACCCGTTCAAAAGAACGGCTTTCGATGACCCGCAGCAGTTTTACCTGGGTTTGAGCATCTATTTCTCCGATCTCATCAAGAAAAACAGTTCCTCCGGAGGCAACTTCAAAACGCCCGCGCTGACGGGCATCTGCTCCGGTAAAGGCTCCTTTTTCGTGTCCGAAAAGTTCGCTTTCCAGCAAATTTGCGTTCAAAGCCGCACAATGCACCGGAACAAAGAGGCCGCTTCTGCCGCTTAAATCGTGGATCCTGCGGGCCATTACCTCTTTTCCTGTTCCACTTTCGCCGGTTAGCAAAACGGTGGTTTTCGACGGAGCAACAGTTGCAGCCAAATCCATTATTTTCTGCATGCCTGCTGAAAGTGTGAGAGGAACCGGTTCTGCTTTTTCTGCTGTATGGACAGTATTATATTCCTGACGGTTCTTCAATGCCGAAGTTATCACTTCATCCAGTTTATCAAGTTTTATAGGTTTGGCAACGAAGTCAAAGGCTCCGGATTTTACCGCTTTTACAGCATCGCTTATAGAACCGTAAGCTGTGAGCAATATACATTGCGGACGGGGAGTTTTGCCTTGGACTGCCTCCAATACACTCATACCGTCCGCCCGCGGCATACGCAGATCTGTTAAGACCAGATCAAAATTTTCAGAAGCGATGTATTCGATGGCTTCTGCGCCGTCAGCGGCCCCTTTTACATCGAATTTACGCCGCAGATAGCGGAGCAATGCTTCTCTGGTAGGGGCCTCGTCATCGACGACAAGCAGCTTGTACTTTTCCGGCATCGAAACAGAATTCCTTATTTTTTGATCCGCCAATCCAATGCACCGGTGGGACATGCTTCAATACACTTGCCGCAATCGGAACAACCGGCAGGGAATCCCTGATCGAAAGCTGTACCGACATAGGTTGCAAAACCGCGGAGCTTGGGAGAGAGCAATGTGAGATTGACCACTTCTTTGCAAGTTTTGACACAGACTCCGCATTTGATACATTTTGAGCGGTCCTGAATGATTTTCGGGTGACGGATATCGTATGAAGGCTTCTGCTTTGCTCCGGGGAATGCCTCCGGATCGCAATGATAACACTCCCCGTGCTTGCGGAGTGCACAATCATGCTTGTCTGTACATGAACATTCGATACAGCGTGCTCCTTCCTTGGCCAACTGTTCCGGAGTCATAGTGAAATTGACCTCTTTGAAAGAGTTTTTGCGTTCTTCAAGAGATATGTATTTCAATTCTTCGCGGGGAGAATCGGAAACATCGTCGCGCAGAAATACCAAATCTTCTTTTGAGAGCGACTGCCAGTTGCCTCTGGAAACATATATCGAATGTTCCACAGGAAGCGGGATACCCAAAAGGTCTTTCAGTACCAGATTGGCTGCAGCACGGCCTGAGGCTACGCCTTCCACGACAGTAGCTGCACCGGAAACACAATCTCCTGCGGCATAAAGTTTTTCGCCGGTCAACTGCGGTATATCGCCGTGACGATCAGTAGGAACTCCTGCCGGAGCCGAGGTTTTCTGACCTATAGCTGCAATGACAGTATCGAATTCGAGAGTATAGTCGCTTCCCGGAACTTCCACCGGTTTGCGCCGCCCGGAAGCATCAGGCTCTCCCAGTTCCATTTTCCGGAAGGTGAGCGCGAGGACTCCGTTGCGTTTTTCCAACTTGACCGGAGCCGCCAGAAAATGGAACTTGACTCCTTCTTCTTTGGCTTCTTCTATTTCCAACTTTTCTGCCGGCATTTCTTTTTCTGTACGGCGGTAGAAACAGTTTACATCGGTTGAACCGAGGCGTACTGCGGTACGGACACAGTCCATGGCGGAGTTGCCGCCGCCGACTACTGCGACCCGGCCGGGATTGGCAAGGGAATTGCCGCTTTGTACTACATCGCGGAGAAATTCAATGCCGGAAAGAGCTAATTCTTCGCCTTCGCAGCGGATTGAACTGCCGGACCAGCAGCCGACAGCAAGAATTACGGCATCGTATTCTTTTTTCAGTTCATCGAGAGAAATATTTTCTCCGATCTTGCTGTTGAAGCGGAATTCTACCCCCATTTTTTCGAAATGAGCAAGTTCCCTGTCAAGAATCGCTTTGGGAAGTCGGTATTCCGGTATCCCGTAACGGAGCATGCCGCCAGCTTCAGGCATGGCTTCAAAAATAACGGGAGCCACTCCGCCGAGACGAAGGTAGTATGCAGCAGATAATCCGGCAGGGCCGCCTCCTATGATGGCTGCTTTTTTGCCGCTGAGTACCGGAAGATCCTCCATATACTCATCGTAGCAGATATCTGCCGCAGTACGCTTGAATTCATTTATCGCCACCGGTTGACCGTAAACATTGCGGCGGCATTGTTTTTCGCAGAATCTCGGACATACCCGGCCGATGGAAAGGGGAAGGGGGATGCGCTGCTTGATGATCTTCAAGGCCTCCATGAAGTTCCCGTTTTTACCGGCCCGCACATACTCCTCCACATTGGCATGTGCCGGACAGGCGATGGTACACGGGGCTTCGCAGTCACCGGCATGTTCACTCAGCAGCAGATTAAGTGCTGTGCGGCGCATGTCTTTGACTTCATCGGATGATGAATCAATATTTTGACCGGGGGCAGGGCAGGCTGAACATGAAGGGATGAATTTTCCGGTTTTGAGATCTTTTACCACGCAGACGAAACAACTGGTGGTTTTGGAAATCCTTTCGTCGCGGCACAAGGTCGGGATCTCAATACCGTTTTTTCGGGCTACTTCAAGTATGGTTTCTCCCGGTTCCGCAGTTACCGTGCGGTTATCCAGAATAAATTCGATGCTCATTTTACTTGGTTCCTTTCGCAACGCGCTTGATTGCATTTTTCGGACAGACATCGGCACAGCTGTTGCAGCGGGTGCATTTGTCGTTATCAATGGTGAAGTCATCGCCGATGGCTCCCACAGGACAGGTTTTTACACAGAGTTTGCATTTTACGCACTTGTTTGTGTCGAGTGAGAGATCCACAAAGGCATTGCACTGCAGTGCTGCGCAGCGGTGTTCACGGACATGTTCTTCATATTCGTTGCGGTAAAATCTCAAAGTTGCCAGTACCGGATTGGGAGCAGTCTGACCAAGGCCGCAGAGAGAACCGGCTTTGATCTTGGCACCGAGATCTTCAAGGGTGGTCAGATCATCTTCAGTTCCTTTACCGGCTGTGATCCGTTCCAATATCTCGAACATTCTCATGGTTCCCACCCGGCAGAATGTACATTTTCCGCAGCTTTCGCGATGGGTGAAGTCGAGAAAATATCTGGCAGTTTCCACCATGCAGCGGTCATTGCCGACCACGATCATGCCGCCGGAACCCATGATGGCTCCCAACGCGCGGAGTGAATCGTAATCGACCGGAGTATCAAAAAGCTCCACCGGTATGCAGCCGCCGGAGGGGCCGCCGGTCTGAACAGCTTTTACCACGGAACGGTCAGCTCCGCCGATGTCAAAAACGATTTCGTTGAGGGTGGTTCCCATGGGAACTTCAACCAGACCGGGATATTTAAGATCTCCGGCCAAAGCGAAGATCTTGGTTCCTTTGCTTCCTTCGGTACCGATCGATGCAAATGCCGAACCGCCTTCGCGCAGGATCAACGGGACATTGCCGAAGGTTTCCACATTGTTTATCATGGTCGGGAAGCCGTTGTAACCGCTGTCGGTGGGGAATGGCGGACGGAATCTGGGCTGGCCGCGACGCCCTTCCAGAGAGGCGATGAGGGCAGTTTCTTCGCCGCAGACGAAGGCCCCCGCACCTTCTTTGATGACGATTTCGATTTCCCGATTGCTGAAAACATTAAGTTTGTGTTCGCAGATCTGGGCTATCGCGGTGGAAATATTTTTTATTGCCAGGGGATATTCTGCCCGGCAATAGATGAAGATTTTTGTGGCACCGGTAGCATAGGCTGCGATAAGCATACCTTCCATGACCTGATGAGGGACGCTTTCCATGAGCGCGCGGTCCATAAATGCTCCGGGATCACCTTCGTCGGCATTGCAGACCACGATTTTTTCTTCAGCTTCTTTGGCTGCCAGGAATCCCCATTTGTTTCCGGTGGGGAACCCGCCGCCTCCGCGGCCGCGCAAACCGGCGATTTTTACTTCATTGACCACTTCTGCCGGAGTCATTGCAAGAGCTTTTTTCAATCCTTCATAGCCGCCATTGGCAACATAGTCATCAAAATCCACCGGATCGACTTTGCCTGCCAGAGCAAGGACCTTTACCAACTCTTTGGATTTTCTTGTTTCCGGAATTTGAAAACGGTTTTCTTCACCGAGTTCAATAATGTTGGCAATAGATTTTTCATTGGCTTTCACGCCGCTGTAAAAAACAGAAGAACCGTCTTTGAGAACAGCTTCGACGATGGGTTCTGCGTAGCAATGACCTATACAACCGACTCCGGTTACCGGAACGGAACTTGCTGCTTCGAGCATGGCACGGACTTCAGCACTGCCTGCTGCAACACCGCAGCTGGCTACGCCGACCCTGAAAAATTTTATGTCAGAGTTCATTTTTCTTTGTACTCCTTGAGAATGCGGTTCAATTCGCGCCGGTCGAGTTTGCCGTACACTCTGCCGTTGATGCTCATGACCGGAGCAAGACTGCAGCAGCCGAGGCATGCAACAGATTCCAGGGAAAATCTGCCTTCTGCATCAGTTTCACCAGGTGCGATACCGATGGCTTGACGGATCCACTCCTGAATAAGAGGCGAACCTTTGATATGGCAGGCAGTACCGTCACAAACGGCGATCTTGAAGCGTCCGGGTTTTACCCGTTTGAATTGGGCATAGAAGGAAAGTACTCCTTCCACTTCCACCGGAGTTTGATGAAAATAAGCAGCAGCAGCTTTGATCGCTTCGTCAGAAACATAACCTTCTGTCGCCTGAATAAGTTGAAGTCCGCGGATGAGATTTCCGGGGATATCCGGAAGTTTCCGCAGGTAAGCAAATTGGCAGTCCATGAAAAACTCCTTCTGTTCGTGAAACAACGGCAATTACTGACTGATAATATAGCATTGTTTTAGGTAAATTTCAATTTTTTTCAAAAAAGTCTTGAAAAAATACAGGTTGTGTGTTATATTCATTGACAGTTCATTAACAGGCGAATCGTCCGGATGAGCTGATGCTTGTCGGCAGTTCCGTCATGCAAAGGTAAAGGAGTTTTTACTATGAGAAAATTTGGTGTAGCTGTTTTGGCTGCCGCTATTGTCGGCAGCGTTTGGGCCGATGGTGTTGAGTACAAATTGGACAAACCCGCAGATTGGGTTCCCAACGGCAAAGTGAAATGGGTGGGAGAAAAGAAAAATATTATGGAGGTTACCGGCAGTGCGATGCTGGTATCTGCCAAAAAATTCAATATCGACCCCAAAAAACTTATAGAACTTGAAGCTGATGTGAAAATGATCAGCGGCAAGCCTGCCACCACATATTTCGGTTTCCGTGTCATCGGAAAAGACGGCAAATATATCAATGCTTCCTCTGTCAACGCGGTTCCCGGCGGTGAAACTGTGTTGGTCAAGGCTGTTAAACCGGGTGACAAAAGCATTACCGTAAAAGCCAATAACAAGTGGAAAAAGAGCAGCATCGCTTATGTGGTCATCAATGCCAAAAAGGATCTTTCAGATCTGCCCAACACCTCTTTTATCGGCCATAATATTACTGATGTGAAGAATGAAGGTGCCAATATGGTCGTTACCTTCAAGAGAGCGTTCAATCTCGCCGCACCTGCCGGAACTGCTGTCCGTATGCACCATGACGGCGGATATATGTATGCCGGCGGTATCAAATACATCGGTGCCGATTCCGGTATGGTTGAATTCAAAGGTAAGGTCAGAGGTATGGTCAAATCCGGTATGACCGGCAGCGGCTGGGCTCCCGGAACCGTCAAAGCAGAACTTATCATGCTGGTCAACTGGGGAGTGGCTGGAAGCGTTACCCAGATCAAAGATGTTGAAATGGAAATCAAATAAGTTTTTCCATGTTATTCTGTTGAGAACTACGGGCTGCTGCAGTTTCTGCCGCAGCCCCGTTTTTTTGCAGAGATTTGCAATATCAGCATAACTGAAGTATATTATCTCCAACAAGGTGAAATCGGAGAAAATTTATGTATCGGAAATCTACAGGATCATTTGCAGATTGCAATGGTATTGCCCCTATGGCTTTTTTACCGGGATTCAGGATCGAATGTTCCAGAAATACGGTAAAGATTTTTGGTGTTTCTCTGACTCCGAAGGGTGTTTCGTGGCCATGCAGCGGACGGCTGCGCAGTGTGATAAAAGCTCTGACTGAAAATAATCGGGATTTGATGGATGCGGCAATGCCGCCTGCCGTTATGAATGAATCTGACGGCTCGGATGTCGAACTTGAGATCGAAGTTTCCGACGGTACGGAAAATAAAAATTATTCTTTTGAACTCGATACCGGCATTATGAAAATTTTTGATAACTCCGGAACTGAAATCGAGTTCGTGGGTGCGAGAGATAATGACAAATGTTTTCTTTTCAGGGGGCGGGGGATCCGCAGCTGTCGTGTGTTGAACAGCAATTGGGAGGTGTCCGAATCTGCCGGTGTGTTCCGGTGTGTTTCCAGACAGCATGTTTCTGAAGGAAAAACAGTTGCGGATGATTGGGAATTTGCAGCCGTCCAAAGCCGGAATTGGTGGGGCGATCTCTATTCTTCATTGGAAAATTCTCCGGTAAAAGATCCTGAGATACGCGGTGAATTGGCTGCAGCAATAAGTCAATTCGGCATGTTTCCGGAAAATACTTTTTACTTTGACGGTAATTTTGCCGGTTGGTGCCGTGCTGCCAGAAAGCTGAAACTGCCGCTGATATTAAGGGGACAGTTGGAAAAGATCTGTCAAAAAGGTCTTGCATGGAACCAACATGCCAAATATTTTACCGGAATCGACGACGGCTTATGGCTGCCGCGCCGCAGTGATATACACGGTGATCCCCTTGAATTGGATTGGACCGTCGCTCTGGATTGTTCATATTCCTGTATCGCGGCAATAGAAATGTTTGATTACTGCAACGAGCTTTTTGATATGAGCTTTCTGGAAAAATATGCATTCAGTTTCATGAAGGGAGTAATGCGCACCGCAGAATTGCTCATAGTTCCGGGAGAGTTTAAATTGCGTATACCTTGCGGCGTACTTCCCGGAAGCCGGAGTGATTCATTGGAAGGCTGGGGGATAAATCCGGACAGACAACTGTTTTATCTTCATACTTTGAACCGGAAACTTATCAAAGCGGCTTCGCTGCTTGGGGTTGCGCCAGATCCGGTATGGCTGGATATTGCTCAACGATTACCCGCCGCCCGTGGCGAATGGAGTTTGCCGGTTTCTGCTCCATGGGGAAAAAGCGGTGAAAAGATTTGCTCGATCCTGCATTGACATTTTCCGTCGTACCAACGATTGAAACGACAGACGATGTTTTTCGGCTGCATCCGGCAGCAATGTGAAATGTATACGCCGGAGATTTTATTTGCTTTCCAAAGGTGTGTTTGTCTGTTAAAAAAATTTGTTGAAATAAAAAAAAGGGGCTGTTGCAAAACCTCAAAAAAGGTGAGCAACAGCCTTTTTTATTGTGTAAGCAGAAAAAGAATGGTATGCTCAACTCCCCAAGGTGAATGGCTATACACTTTTTTACTTTGCTCAAACATTTTGGTTGAGGAGAATACTTGAGGCGGATTTTATTTCATTGCGCCCGGGGAGTTTGGGGGCAAGAGGCGTCAACGCCTCTCTCCCCCAACCCCCCTCTCTTGCAGCGCTCCCGGCGCACCGGTATGGTGCAAAGGTGATACTTTTTTAGAATGTGTGCGGCTCCGAACTCAGGTGGTACAATGTTCATCTTTGATTACAGCGCCCCCCGGAGACAGCCTTTCGGCTGATCTCCGAGGGGCTTAGTTGCTCGGGTTTCACTCCATTCGCGCCGACAAGAGTCGGCGCGCCCGCTGCGGAATACCGCAGCGGCTTATTCCGTTCCAACCCTGCGCGCTCGGCGCGAAGCGCCTTCGCTGGTCTCCGGCTCCGGCGTGGGATTTACATTGTTTCAGCCAGCGGGCGCCTTGTCCACTGGTCAATACAAGCACGCTGTGCCAAAACAACGCCAACGCCCGCAGACTGCCAACCGGCTAGAGGGGATAATAAGCCTCTACGGCGTAGAATTCACGGCTAAGGTAATTTCAGTCTGTGGACCAAACATTATCGGCAACTTTCCATAAGTTAAACTACCCGCTAAGGTTTTGCAACAGCCCCTTTT
>JAFVRT010000300.1 GCA_017504125.1 Lentisphaeria bacterium | reverse complement strand
GGGTAACACACACCGTACCGCCTCCATGACGGACACACTCATCTATACTGCGCTGCAGGGCCTTTTTATCGTCCGGACCTGCCGCAAAATCTTTTACATCAAATCTGTTTCCGGGAAACTCCGGAAACACGATTCCTTCCAAATCACTGACCATCTCTGTTCTCACATACTTTCATTATTTTATCAATCCGGAACCGCTCAGGAATTCCAGTTCTTTCAACGCCACAAACTCATGTCCGGCCGGAGTCAGATGCACGCCGTCAGAAGCACTGAAAAGTTCGGCTTTCCCCGGCATGGACTTCATGGGAGTGTAAATATCGACATAGGGAAATTTGTATTCCGCCGACAATTTTTTCATGACACCGGCAAAGGCTTCAATATTTTCCGGACGGCCGAAAACACCGCCTTTTTTAGCGGCGATACGCCTTTTGGCATTGGCTTTGCAGGCGGCATAGTTACTGCTGGCAGGTGAAACGATCACAACTTTTTCGATGCCATGTTTTTTGAAAATGCCGAAAAGTTCCCGGTACTTTTTCTCAACCTCCTCCACAGGAACAGCCATTTTCCCTGTTTCAAGCCGCTGCACGGAATCATTGGCCCCCAGCAATACGAAAGCATACTTGTATTTGCGGTCCCAGATACCTTTGTAGTGGTTGCGGAAAGGCACTTTGGGTGCTTTGTTGAAACGGTCGATCACCCGGCTTATAAAATCCCCTCTGCAGGCGTAATTGTAAAATGTCACCCGGCTGTTGTTCGCTTTCAAAAAATAGTTGACCATATCAAGATGATTGCCGCCGCGGTAAAAATCGGTAAGGCTGTCGCCGATGTACAATATATCGGTCTGCTTTGCGGCCTTGATTTTTGCTGCGGCTTTCTGCATTTGAGGCGCAGACTTCATAGCTTTGAAATCCGGTTCTCCTTTTTTGATCCGGAGCAGCTGCAGATCATCGATCCGGGCATAACTGTCTTTGCCGCGCACAGTAATGGTGAGCATTATCCGCGACGGATTGGGTCTTTTGATCTCAAAAGGAAAAGTTATTTTACGGTATTCAGCACCAAGTTTGACCGGAACTTTCTGCTTGTCTTCGCGAATAAGAAGTTTTCCGTTCTTCCTGTCGTAACGGATGACTCCAAGCTGCAATTCACCGGTACCGCAGGCGTAAAGAGAATATTCGTATTCTCCCAGCAAAAAATCACCTCTGGTATTTCCGCATTTCCCGACCTCTTTTTCAGCAGAAAGCAGCATCGCCTTTTTACCGGAACGGGGCTTTTCTGCCGTAAGCTGAGTTTTTCCGCGCCAGCTGCGGTCAACCCGCCATACACCGCGCTCAAAATTTTCCCTGACCACCACCTCTGCTGAATAAACTGCAGCAGAAGCAAACAGCAATACCATCCATGCAAGATGTTTCATAGATATTTCCTTCACTTTGTATATTGTTTGAGTTTTATTGCTTCATCGATAAACCTGAGCAGATTGCCACGATCTTTCTCAGGCAGTACTTTGTTGAGATCTTCCAGAGAAGCTGCGTAAAAATTCTCGCGCAACCTTTCATTTTCCGCTTTGAAAAACTCCGGATCGTTCAATTTTTCCCGGTTCCCGGTACGGCACAGTTCCTTTACAAAACCTGCAAAAATTTCTGCCTGCGGCACATAAAATGCCGGAAAGAACTCACTTATCTGAGCCCGGCAATAAGCATTTTCGCTGTTGCCTTTAAGCACATCTTCGCTCACAGAATTCACATGATGCCTGCCGAAAAGTTTCCGGAATGATTCATAAATGGAAAAATCGCTGTGCTGGGAAAGAATATTGCCCAGACACTTCGTCCATTCAGTAAGACGGTCAACCTCAATATCTCCGGCTTCCGCTTTGTTTTCGCGCCAGTCCCAGAAAGTTTTCTGGATCCTTATCCACTCCAGGCTCTTTTCACAGCTCAATGCAGTACGGATCAAGTCGATCAGATCGCGGAACACCATAGGATCTTCACAAGCTCCATCTTTCACCAGTTCAACTGCAGTTTCGTAAAACTCCACCGGAATCGGAGGAAATTTTTCAAGTTCGGCGGCACATGCCCGCATTTCCCCGATGGAAAAGGTATCGTACAACACAGCCTGCCGTGCCAAACTGAAACTCATGACTGCACCGTCGATCCCTTTTCTGTCGCGGTCGCACTCCCAGGCCGGCATCTTGAAGGCACCTTCTGAACAATGCCACAACTCCTGCATCTTTCCGGCAAATCTGCCATAGCGGTCACAGCAGAATTCCTTCAAACCTTCCTTTCTTCCGGAAGATCTTACCGCCAGATATTCAAGCAATCTGGCATTGGCATGGCTGTTTTCGGACCATACAACCAGACCTTTACACATGGGATCATTGACAGCTTCATCAAGCTGTTTCCCGGTTCGTTCAAAATCAAATCCCAGAGTATTCTGCGGTTCAAGGCCCTGAAATATGCCGTAAATCCACGGAAAATTCCCCGGCAGTCCCCAGGTCTTGTAATTGTTGCGTTTGAAATTGCTGTCAGCGGTATATTCCAGAATAAGGGTGTTTTCCGGATCAAAATATTTCAGCAGCTCCCGGACATCTTCCGGTTCCCAGCGGAACATAAAATCCCATGATCCCACAAAAAGCGGAGCTGAGGGATATTCTTTTCTCATTCTGCCGATAAATTTTTTGTACGCCAGAAGTTTCATACGCATCCCCTCCTGCGAGTCGCCGAACTTCCGTTCCGCGAGCCCGATGGTATGAAAAAGCTCCGGAGAACCGTAATGTTCGATATGGGCTTTAGTGATCGCCCAGTATTCCTCCAGATGCTTTTCTTTGCGGAAATCCCATATTTTCATGGTATTTTCAGAATAGGTGGCAGTACTCTGATCGAGCGTTTCCGGTTTGAAGTGTTCCAGATACTCCAACGGAGTGGCACTGTACCAATGGGTGAAGGGCCCCATATCTTCCGGATGCATCAGATCATGACTTTTGGCAAAGTCAAGTATTTTCTTCCTGAGTTCTCCGCGATAGCGCAGCGGCCAGAAACTTGTCCGGTCATTGAAGGAATGGCGGATCGATCCCGGTGCATGACCGTCATCGGGCGGATATGGTACGATATCAGGATATGCTTTCTGAAAAATATCGTCATTACCGATACGCAGCATAAAGAGATTGAATTCACTTTTGAGCAGATATTCCAGCTCCTGCTTCCACTCCTCCCAATCCCAGTGTTCTGCCTGAAACCGGTGAAGTGAACGGTGAGCAAAGTAACGCAGACCGCGATAACGGAAGCGGAATTTATGCACCAGGGATATTCCGGTCAGCGGCAAAGATTCCATGTGCGGGATACGGTCGCCGTCCCAGAAATAACGGCAGCCGGCAAATTCCCGGAAATAACGGTAAACGGCATAATGATCTCCACGGACTCTGCCGCCTGCCAGATGAAGAATCTTGCGCCCCCCGGCAAGAATAAAGGATCGTATTGCATAGTCCTCTTTTCCCTCCGGGATCTCAAGGGCCGGGATCTCCCCTTTCTGTACAAGCTGAGCGGCCAGAGAATTGACCGCTTCAGAACCTATCAATACGGCATCGCCTGTCCCTTTATCGTCTTCATCCCTGACCAGTTCCGGTTTTCGCCCTGTTACTTTGCAGCAGAAATCAGCAAAAACTTCAGCAGCAGCAAGTGAACGCTGTCCGAAAACAACAGTTATCATGCGCCTTACCTCTCATAGAGAGCGGGAGCATATATCACGGCACTTGATCCTTTTTCCAGATTTTCCGCCTTGAGGAACACTAAAAGCGAGGTTGCATCATCTGGTGTATCAAAGACCATGGCTCCTTTGAGTTCGCCATTATTTCCGACGGGCCGGAACACTTTGCTTCTGCGGCGGTTGAATCCGGTAAGTTCACCTTTGGCATTGCGGTAGTCGATCTCGATTTTAAGTCTGGCTCCGGGAGATTTTTTGACGGAATCGATCATTCCGCGGGCGGTCAGAAAATATTCTTTGCCGGGAGTAACTTTCACCCGCTGGTAAAGACTTGCAGAAATTGTATCTTTGAAAACGATCTTTCCTTTCGGGAACTCCATAGTTCCATTGGAAAGCCTTTCATTCTGGTGTACCGTCCACGCCGCCGGAGTCTTTTTATAATTGAGTTTTGTCAATGAAGCATTTTCCAGCAGATTTTTCTTTTTCTTGTCTTTCACCGCTTTTTCTGCTGATGCAATGGGATTCATGCCGTCATAGAGAGCCTGTCTTGAATCTTTGTCGAAGTGTTCCCAGCCTTTGCGGCTGGAAATGGGCAGACGCCACCATGTGCCTCTTTCGCCCCATGTCCAGGCATATTCATCGGCGGCTTCCATGGTCAGCTGCATATTTCTGCGGAAGAAATCTGCAGTACCGTATTTCTTCTTGCCTTCCGCCAGCCAGTAAGAATAGGAGGGGGGGGGTTTGAGCGAAAAATAAGCATCAAGATAGATAGCCATGCACATACGGGTCTGATTGAAATATTTGCTGCGGTTTTCAGGGGAGATCATCTTGGGGAAATCCTGATAGAACATCTTGACCGACCGGTGAAGATCATTGAGATCACGGAGCCTGTATCCGACATTTTCCATACCGTCATAAATCATAGCTCCAGAAGGCAGCACATCGTAAACACCGTTGATAAAGTGGGCCGAAAGGTGAGCATGGTCAGGGTCTTCCACATTTCCGGTATTGAGCGAGAGCCAGAAATAGCAGAAAAGTTTACAATCCGGAAAGGTTCCGAATACAGCTTTTCCAAATTGCTGTCCCCGTTTTCTTGCCATGGCGATACATTCTGCTCTGGTGCGTCCGGCAACATTTTTGAACCACCAGAATTTGCCGGAATACTCCTCCGAGTCAAAAATAAGTCCTTTCATACCGGTTTCTTTTGCGATACGGGCAAAAATGGCATAGTTGTTGCATATACCTTCCCAGTCTTTATCTGAAAACCAGTCGATCTTGCCCGGCTGAACTCCGGTTGCGATAAAATTATCTGTAAAACGCTGAAATTTTGTGGCTTTGAGATCGGCTACCGCCTGTTTGAAATATTCATATTTGAATTTTCTCGGCCCGAACATCATACGGTGAGTAACAATTTTGTTGTTTTCATCTTTGCCGGTAACAAAAATACGCATACCGCTGTACACAGGAGCGGATTTTTCCATAACTCCGATATACTTGCGCACGGTATCAGTCGAACCGTCAGACCAGCCGGCATGGATAAGTTTTTTTCCTTTGAACTCATGTTCTGCGCCGCAGATAACTGAAGCAGCGAACATTACTGTCATTATTGCGCTAACTGTCTTTTTCATTTATAAAAATCCTTTTTTCAGTTGGTAAGAGACCATTCCGGTCCATCACCCGAAACTTTGCGCGTCGGGCGGAATATCGAAATATTTTCAATAGATTCGGAAGAATATTGCAATGTATGGACACTCCCGCTGAAAGCAACATAATTAGCAGTGGAGTTATGGAGCAGATAAGGAACATATCCGCTTGCAGTATAATTTGTTCTTATCATCTTGTAATTGCAATTTGCCTCATTCATGATCCGGTATCCGGGTTTGTTCAAACTTGAGGGGAATGAGGAGTGTATGTGAGTGGTTCTCAGATTGGCGGAGTCGATCAGAGCCACGGTTTGGGGGCCGCCTTTGGCTTTTTCCAGATATACTCCTTTTATTATCCCCGTTTGCTTCGCACCGAAAGTTCCGCTCGGCATACCGTAGGTGGTGGAGTTGTACGGACCATCACCGTCTGCGGTGTAACGCCCCTTCATTTGGGAAGCATTGGCAGGACAGCGGAACATGCTGCCGGGAGCAGTATATTTCAGGATATCCAGCATCCCCGGCCAGGTAACGCCATATTCCGTAGTCTTTCCCGGAGGGATCATGTCAACAGAGGCAGAAAGACACCAGTCCCGGTAATCGTTCCGGTAATTGTTAAGTCCGAGATAATGCTGCCGCAAATTATTTTTGCAGTTGGTACTTCTGGCCATATCCCGTGATTTACCGAGAGCCGGCATCAACATAGAGGCCAGTATGGCGATAATTGCGATCACCACGAGAAGTTCTATTAAGGTGAAGCTGTGCAGCTTCACCTGCCCATGGGCAGGTGAATATCGCTTCCCGGAGTCATCTGCAGGCTTACAGCAGAGCTCTGATCTTTTCGCCAGCGGTTCGCTCAAGGTAAACCGACGGTACATAAAAAGCGATTGTTTTTTCATTTTTCAAATCTCCTTTCGATCTTTAATGAGTATCTTAAACATTGTTTTTCAAAGTATCATTTTCCAGCATTTTCAGCGGAACCCCTTCTCTTTGAGGCGGCATATCAGGGGTGCGCATCACTCTGGAAAGCATCTGCCAAACCTTTTCCGCCATAGTTTCCGGTGAAAATTCAGGAATCGTCAAAGCCGGAATAAAACTTCCGCAATTGTCAAAATCAGAAAACGCCGCAACTGCGACATCCTCAGGGACTCTCCATGAGCGTTTCTGCAGCACCCATAAAGCCGACTGTGCTGCGCTGCCCTGTTCAAAGATAAGCATATCATATTTTTTCATTCCGGCGATCTTTTCATACATCCCGGCAAAAAGCTTGTTTCTGTCCCGTTCCGGGTCGAGGATATGGCTGCGTTCGATCAAATCGAACTCCTCGCATGGTATTCCCAAACGGGGCAGAAACTGCTGTATGACATAATGGATATAATAAAATCCATTGTCATTGCATGTAAAAGCCGCTGCATTCCGGACTTTTTTTCTGCGGCAGAACTCCGCAAGACCGTCGCAATATGGAGCATAATCATAGAAAACTTCATGTACTCCAAGCGGAGTTTTGCCGGGGGAATCCACAAACACCGTGGGAATAAGACGATCCAAACCGTTCTTGTGCAGACTTTCAATGAGTTCTGGCGGGATACTGTTGATTAT
>JAFVRT010000299.1 GCA_017504125.1 Lentisphaeria bacterium | reverse complement strand
GTGCATTCCTGCGGCGCATCGGTATGTTCAACAATACGCTGAATAAAGCAGACTTTGACCTTTATCACTTCATGGGACTAGTTACTGAATTTGCCGAAAAACAAATGCTTGATGCCAAGCAGATCAAAACATTGCATCTTGTCCTGGAAGAATTGCTTGTCAATATCATTTTCCCGGAAATCGAACAGGCGGAACTGGAAATAGGCATTTCAGAAGAAACCAAACAAACAGAACTGCGCATAACATTGCGCGGCAATGCTGCAAATCCCCTGGATTCTGCTTCAGAAGCGGGTGAACTGGCGCGGATGATTGTAAAAAAGCGTACTTCGTCAATAGAATATTCAGTTCTTGAGAACGGGATCAATCAACTTTTCATCAAATTTTGATGGTATATAAAAACTGAAAGCATGAGCAGATTTGTAATAAATTTCAACAAAAGGAAAATAGAATAATGAAAGCTGTATTTGATAAGAACGCAAATTCCCTTACTGTTTCCATTGAAGGCAGTATCGACACGGTAACAGCACCTGAACTGGATTCTCAACTTCAGGCAAACTGGGCCGGAATTACTGAATTGATCATGGATCTTGCGGCTGTGGACTATATCTCCAGCGCAGGTTTGCGGGTTATTCTTATGGCCAGCCGGCAAATGGAAGAATGTGACGGTTCAATGACTGTCAGAAATGTCAATGACGATATAAAAGAAATCTTTGAGATGACCGGATTTGACTCATTGCTCAATTTGGAATAAAACAGGATCCAGCATGGAACGATTAGTCCGTCATTTTCAATTCAACGGCGAAGAACAGCTTGTAATTGAAGCTGTACGGGAAAATTTTCCGGTGTTACGGGAGTGGATTGCCGGTATAGTTGATGAATTGCAGTTTCAATCACGCGAAAAAAAACAGATACTTATTTCCTGTGACGAAATATTCACAAATATTTCCGGATACGCCTATGGTGAAAGTATCGGAAAAGTTTCAGTCAAGGCTGAGTATTTGCCTTCTGAACAGGAACTGCATATCGTTTTCTGCGATGACGGGATCGCTTTCGATCCGCTGAAAAGCGGAACTCCGGATATTCAAAGCAGACTTGCTGAGCGTAAAGTTGGCGGACTCGGACTTTTCATGGTCAAAAAAATGATGGATGATGTTGTATATGTACGGCAGGATGACCGCAATATCCTTACCTTGATAAAGAAATCAAAGACGGAAAACAAATGAAAATTCTCTTTCAAAAATGGCTGTTTGTATTTGTTCTTGCGGCATTTCTTATAACATTTCTTTCCTCATGGTGGATCCACAGTAATCTGGCAGAAAATTCCGCAGTCGAACTGCTCCAGAACAATCTGGACGATGCCGCACGACGAGTCAGAAGTACCGGTAAGAATCTGAAGACGATCATCTCCATGTCCAACGCCTCTGCGCTTGCCAAAACACGCGCTCTGGCAATGATGATAAAGGAAAACCCTGCCATTCTGGATGACAATAATAAACTTGACGATATCAGAAAAAAACTCGATGTCGATGAAATACATGTTTCTGATGCAAACGGGATCCTTATCGCCTCGCTGGCATACGCTCCGGCCACCGGAGGAGTCAAAAGTTACCGCGGATATGATATGAAGTCTTCGCTCCAATCCGCAGAATTCATGCCGGCGTGTACAGATCCCGGATTTTCATTAGTCCAGCATCCTCAACCCAACGGTATTCTGAAAATCCTTTTTCAGTATGCCGGCACAGCCAGACTCGATGCTCCCGGCATTGTCCAGATAGGATACCGACCGGAACGGATCGAAGAAGCCGGCCGTCTGGCTAATGTCAAAAATATCGAAAAAGATGTCCGCATCGGTATGAACGGTCATCTGAGTATTGAAAAAAATCCAGGCTACCGGGCAGATTACCGAAAAATTTTCCGTACTTCCAATGGCATTTCTCTGTCCGCAGTCTACGGCAGCTATCTGCTGACTGCCCATTTGCCAAAAGAAGAAATGTATATGTCCCGTGATTCGGTCATCAAGATATTGATTATCGGCAACCTCATACTTTTCGGAGTGATATTTCTGCTGATATCAAGGCTGCTGCAAAAAGTGGTCATAAACGGTATATATACTGTAAATGACTCTCTGAAAGAAATCACCGGAGGCAATCTGGAAAAAGAAATCAATGTTACCACTACAACAGAATTTCAATCCCTTTCCTCCGGAATAAACTCCACCGTTGCAGCGTTGAAAAAAGCCATTGAAAATGAGTCCAGACGCATTGATGCGGAATTGGAAATGGGAAAAATGATCCAAACTTCAGTTCTGCCGGTCGATTTTCATGACACGCCTGATTACCGTCTGCATGCCGGTATGTTTACTGCCAGAGAAGTAGGAGGCGATTTCTACGATTTTTTCACCATTGACGAAAACCATACCGCACTACTGATTGCAGATGTTTCCGGCAAAGGTATCACAGCCGCCCTCTACATGATGAATGCCAAGTCACTGCTCAAGGAGCTGATACTGTCATATCCTCCTGCTGAAGCATTTGCCGCAGCTAATCAGGAACTTTGCCGCAACAACAAAGCTCACATGTTCCTTACAGCATTTCTGGCGGTTTTCGACCGCCGTACCGGAATACTCCAATGTGTCAATGCCGGACACAATCCGCCGCTGTTAAAACACGCCGATAACACCGCAGAATATCTCAAGATAAAACATTCTCTGGTACTGAGCGCATCCGCCAAAGCGAAATATACTGCGGTCCCGGCGCAGCTGCAGCCCGGAGATAAACTTTTACTCTATACCGATGGTGTTACTGAAGCCATGAATCCCCAAAACGAACTGTTTGGTGAGAAAAGGCTTATGGAAACCTTTGTTTCTTCCAGAGGTTCATTGCCGGAAATACTCGATTTCATCCGCAGCAAAACAGCTGATTTTGCCGGAGAAGCTCCACAGAATGACGATATCACCATGCTGATAATGGAATATATTTCACCGTCACGATAAAGGATTTTTACGATGAAAAAACAACTCATTGACTGTGCGTTGGGCAGAATCCCGGCAGATTTGATAATCTCAAATGTGAATGTTTTTCATCTTACAGATGGCTCTGTTGAACCATGTGATATCGCTGTAATAAATGGCAGGATCGCCGGTTTGGGGCAATATACCATGGCCCGTGATATCGTCAACGGGAGCGGGTTGTACGCAGTTCCCGGATTCATCGACAGTCATGTGCATCTGGAATCAACACATCTGCTGCCTGCCGGATACGAAAAACTGATACTGCCCCACGGAGTTACCACAACGATTTGCGATCCCCATGAACTGGCCAATGTGGTTGGGGAAAAAGCATTTGAATTTTTCTTCGATGCCGCTGAAAAACTTGATATGTCCCTGTTGGTGAATTTAAGTTCATGTGTTCCGGCAACACCTTTTGAAACTGCGGGCGGTGAAATCAGTCCTGCAGTTATCCGCAAATGGCACGAAAAGCATCCTGAAAGTGCGCTGGCAGAGCTGATGAATGTACCCGGTCTGCTCAATGGAGATCCGGATGTAATGGCAAAAGCGGAACTTTTTGAACGCATAGACGGTCATTGTCCGCTGGTCAGCGGCAAAGAATTGAATGCCTGCGCTGCAGCAGGAGTTATCAACTGTCACGAAACCACTTCGCTTTCTGAAGCAGCGGAAAAACTCCGCCGCGGCATGCAAATTTTTATCCGAGAAGGTTCTGCGGCCAGGGATCTTGATGCTCTGCTGCCGCTTCTGACGGTGGAAAACTCACCTTTTATCTCATTTTGCAGCGATGACCGGTCGCCTGTTGAAACTGCTGCTTCCGGTCATATCGATTCTATGATACGCCGTGCCATTGCTGCCGGAGCAGCTCCGCTGGCAGTTTACCGGGCAGCCTCATGGTCGGCGGCAAAACATGCCGGACTCAACGACCGCGGCTTGCTTGCTCCCGGAAGGATCGCTGATATCGTCCTGCTTTCCGACCTTGAAAAATGTATTATCAGATCCGTTTTCGTCAAAGGGAAAAATATCGGAAACATCAATAACAAAAACATTCCAGTGCCGCCGGAAATGCTTGATTCTGTAAAACTTGCGCCAGTAGATCCGGAGCGGTTCCGCATAAAATCGGTGAATTCCCGGACTCCGGTCATAACTGTTGAATCCGGTTCTCTCATAACCGGTAAAATATTTTGTGAACTGAAAGTGGAAAACGGTGAAAAATTTCCTGATATAAACCGGGATATTCTGAAGATCGCTGTAATTGAACGGCACGGCAGAAATGGCAATACCGGCTTGGGTTTCGTCCGCGGCTTCGGGTTGAAATCAGGGGCAATAGCAGCAACAGTAGCGCATGATTCCCACAATATCTGTGTACTCGGAACTTCAGACGCAGATATGGCTGCGGCAGTAAACGCTCTTATCGGGCTTCAGGGCGGGCAGGTCGTGGTGAACTCCGGCAAAGTAACTGCCGCTGCGCCATTTCCGGTTGCCGGCTTATTGTCTGCAGAGCCGTTTGACAAGCTGGCTGTGAGCATGAAAAATATTTCAGATGCCCTGCTGGATACCGGCTGTACACTCTCAGAACCTTTTCAGCAGCTCTCATTTCTTACCCTCCCGGTGATACCTCATCTCAAACTTACCGACAAAGGTCTTTTTGACGCAGATACTTTTGAACATATTCCGGTATGACAAAATAAACTTTGACCGTTATTATCTTGAAGTCAATTTTGAAAATTTTACGGTTTTTGATCAAAAAAAATTGAATTTTTTCATTTCAGCATTTGCAAAAATCACATTCCGGTATTATGTTACAAGATGTGTATGAAAAAATTTACAGCTGGGGAGTGCAGCGTATAATGAATCACTCCTTGACCTCCCTGCAAACGGAGTCAACGAAACAATTGATAGAATGGAGTTTGAGCTATGAAGTATGATTTTACAGAGTATGTCACCAAAGATTCGGTCATGACCCTTACCGGTACTACCAAACTTGAAGTGATGGATCAATTTATCCAGCGGGCGGCCGACCTGACCAAGCTCAATCGTGATCTGATCTTCCGTCTGGTGTGGAAACGCGAACAGATGATGACCACCGGCATCGGCGGCATGCTTGCCCTGCCTCACATCCGTACCAATGACATCATCCATCCTTATGTCATCGTCGGAGTTACCGAATCCCCCATCACCGATTATCAATCTCAGGATGACCTCCCGGTGCGAGTCATTGTTTTCACCGTTGC
>JAFVRT010000029.1 GCA_017504125.1 Lentisphaeria bacterium | reverse complement strand
GAGTGCTAAAACTTGAGAAACAACTCACAGCCGGCGAGGTGAACCGTGGAACTGACAGAGCGGAAACGCCAAATACTGAAAGTAGTGGTAGAGGACTACATCCGCTCCGCGGAGCCGGTGGGCTCCAAGACCATCGCCGGCCGGATGGCAGGCAAGGTCAGCTCCGCAACCATCCGCAATGAACTGGCGGACCTGGTGGTTCAAACTCCGGAAAACTTTTTTTCAGGATCGAGTTCAAAAGTCCGTTGATCAGATTGCGCGGCAGAGGACGGTCGGTGCGCACCGGCTGGAATTTGCCGCTGCCGGAACGGATAACCGCAGTTACAGTACGCCTGGGATCTTTCATCTCTGACTCTGCATAAGACGCTCCGCGTGGACACCGGTTGCCGGAAACAGTTATTTTTCCGTCTGCATATTCGACATCCATTTCGCACCCGGTGGGGCATGTGATACAGATGATTTTTTTCATTTGCATTCCTCCAGTTCAAATCCGACATTGTTTATTCCGGCGGGGATTTCCAGTTTCATGGTGAGCATTTCTGCCGGACGGACAGAAATACACAGCTTTCTGGCGATTTCCCTGTTACCGGTCATGGCCCGGAGTACTGCCCTGGCACAACTTACGGTGGGGCGGAAGAAAAATTCTCCGCTTGTTCCCGGAATACACCGGTTTGGAACAGCATATTTCAAAGTTTTGCTGCACGAAACTTCAACCGATGCGACCGGCAATGTTCCGCTTGAAGCATATTCTGCGGCACATTTTCCGGCTCTGCGGGCTTCAAGAGAAGCGAAGTCCACCAGATCGTGAACATGAAGTGAATTCCCTGCGGCAAAAACTCCTGCAGCACATTGCAGAGAAGCGTCCACACATGGCCCTCCGGTGGCTGTATTCATCACGATGCCCATGGATTTCAGCAATTCATTTTCCGGAATAAGGCCCACAGAAAAAAGAACCGTATCACATTGAAAGTTGAAGCGTTCACCGGTTTTCATGTTTTCGATTTCCACCGCTTCCACCCGGTCGCGGCCGATTATTCTGGCGCAACGGTGAGAAAGGAGCAGCGGAATATCAAAATCCCGCAGACATTGGGCAATATTCCGGGGCAGACCGGAAGGTTCCGGCAATATTTCGACTACTGCGGCCACATCGATCCCGCTCCAACGGCAGCGGCGTGCCATGATAAGACCGATATCACCTGAACCTACGATCACAGCTCTTTTTCCGGGAAGCATACCGCTGAGGTTCATCAATTTCTGGGCGGAACCTGCGGTATAGACTCCTGCACTCCGGTCACCGGGAACAGCGATATTTGCTCTGGTGCGTTCCCGGCATCCGGTCGCAAAGACGAAAGATCTTGCGTTCAGTCTGGTCACACCATTGGCACCGGAAAACAAAGTCGCCTCAAAAGTATTGTCGGAACGCCGTATGACTTTGCTGACAGTTTCCCCCAGCATGATATCAGCTCCGGCCTCTCTTGCACATTTTTCCATCCGCAATGCATATTCCGGTCCGGTGAGTTCCTCGTTGAAATAGCGCAGCCCGAAACCGTTGTGGATGCACTGGCACAAAACGCCTCCACAGGATTCTTCCCGGTCGATCACAATGGTTTTCGCCCCTGCTGCGGCAGCAGCGGCGGCGGCGGAAAGTCCTGCTCCGCCGGCTCCGATAACGGCTACATCACAACTTATGTTTTTCATGATCACTTTACCTCCAGATCACCGAGTTTTCCGGCAAGAAGTTCACTTCCGGGCCCCCGTTTGGTAAGTTGTTCCATTGGGATCCCGCTTTCCCGTGAAATGATCTGCATGATTTTCGGAGCGCAGAAACCGCCCTGACAGCGTCCCATTCCTGCTCTGGTCCGGAACTTGACTCCATCCAGCGTAACATGGCCTCTATGTACTGCGGCAACGATTTCCGCTTCAGAAATAAACTCACAACGGCAGATGATCCTGGAGGCAAGTTTCTCATCGGCATGAAGTTTGTCTATTTCTTCATCAGAAAGTTCTCTTGCCCGGTTTTTCGGCGGCAGTATCTTTCTGGGAGAATTTTTCTCTTTCATTTCCAGACCGCACTTCTGCAAGATGTTTTTTACATAAACGCCAATAGCCGGAGAAGCCGTCAGACCGGGAGATTGTATACCGGCAGCCTGAATAAGATCTGCGGCTTTTTCTGATCTTGCAATAAAAAAATCTTCATTTCCCGGCAAAACAGGACGCAAACCGGAAAATGCCGCTACCAGATCCCGTTCCGAGATCCCCTTGATCATTTTTTGGGAGTGCTCAAAGATGATCTCCCGTTCCGCTTGGGTCGTGGAGTTTTCAGTTTTATCTCCGATCATGGTGGCGGAGGGCCCTATCATAGTTGTGCCGCCTGCAGTCGGAATAACCAACATTCCTTTTGAACACGGAGTAGGGACCGGGAATATCACTTTGGAAGGTCTGCCCGGAGAAGTACGGTCGAGCAGATATTCCTCACCTTTCCGCGGTTTGATCTCAAATTCTTCACCGCCGCAAATGCGGGAAACTTCATCAGCATAGAGTCCTGCTGCGTTGACTGTGAAACGGGCCTGTATTTTTCTGCCGTCTGCGGCGGTGATGGTACGGAACACGCCCTCATGTACACTTTCAGCGGCTTGAAAATTTCTCCAGAATTCCACTCCGTTGAGTTCTGCAGACTCGACAAGTGAAAACACATATCCGTAAGGTTCTATCACTCCGCCGCGGGGTACAAAAAATCCTGCAACTGCGGTATCGGAGAGTTTCGGTTCGAGTTCAAAAAGCCGTTCTCGTGAACACATTTCGATACCCGGCACTTTATTGCCGACTCCCCGCTCATAAAGTTTCTGCAATGCCGGCAGTTCATCTTCGCTGTAAGCCACTACCAGAATACCGCAGCGGTCGAATTCAAAATCCAATTCCGACTTCAGGGCATCGAACATCTCATTGCCTTCCAGCTCCAGTTTTGCTTTCAAGGTGGAATCTGCAGAATGGTGGAATCCGCCGTGTACGATACCGGAATTGGCTTTGCTGACACCGAAAGACGCATCTGCACAACGATCCACGAGAGCAACTTTCAGATCGTAGTGTGAAAGCTGCCATGCGATCGCAGCTCCGGTGGCACCGGCCCCGATCACTACGACATCGTATTGTTTCATTTTTCGCTCTCCTGCCAGAGCTGCTGCAGAACTCCGAGATCTTTTACTGCCACATGGGGTTTGCCGGACTCCGGAACCTCATTGCCGCAGGGAACCGGTGAGATCCAGGCTGTGAATGCACCAGAGTTTCTGCCGACTGCTATATCAGTCTTGAGCCGGTCGCCGACCATAAGACACTGGTCTATGGTAACATTGCGTCTTGCTGCTGCCAGACGGAGCATTTCAGCATTCGGTTTGCCCAGCACGGTGAGTTTTTTGCCGGTTGCATATTCTATGCAGCGGGTGATAGCTCCGCAATCCACCAGACATGTCGGTTTGTCGCTGGGGCAAACGGGATCAGGATGAGTCGCAAAACCGGGGATCCCCTGCTGCAGCAGGTAAGCACTGCGGCAAAGTTTCTGATAGGTTACATCACGGTCGAATCCCAGCACTACTGCATCAGGAACCGTATTTTCATCCACAAGTTTGAATCCTGCTTCCTGAAAATGGAGCGCAGGACGGGGCATGCCGAACCAGTAAATACTTTTGATCTCCGGATGATTGGTTTTCAGATAATCGATGGCAAAATCGGTGGAGGTATAAAAGTTTTCCGCAGTAACGGGGACATGCATCCGGGTGAGTTTTTCCACATATTCAGGAGTACTGAATGAAGAATTGTTGGTAATGAAAGCATAATTTATTCCGCGTTCAGTCAGAAAATTCAGAAACGGCAAAGTACATTCGTAAAGATGATCTCCCTCATAAATGGTTCCGTCCATGTCAAGAAAAACCTGTTTTAATCCGGCAAATTCGATGTGTCCAGGCATGGTATCCTCCTTTTTTGTTTAGTTGTTTGTTTACTTAATATAAACCATAACTATATATTTTTCAAGTTTTGTCTGTGCTGGAACCACTTTTTTTTCAATGCCAAAAGAAGAAAATCTTGTCAGACTGTACTTTTTTTATTGCAATTTTGCCTGTTTTGCAGTATATTAGAAGAATGATTATTTTGTGGTAAGGAGGTCTGCTGTGAAAATTTTCTCATTGGTAATATTGCCGGTGATCACCGTTTTGCTGAACGGCGGTTGTTTTTCTGCTGACAACAACTACTTGAAACCCGAAGATTTTGCCGTCCGTCTTGAACAGGCCGGCATCAAAGTATCTTCGGTCCGGCCATTGCCCGGAGCTCCTTTCAAAGCTACTGCAGGTGCGGCAGTCATGATTGAAGGTTCCGAGATAGGCATCTACAAATATGACCGTACCTCTAAAGTTCAGGCCAAACGCATCGCAAAGCGCGCGCGTACCGGCCGGGTTTATATCAGCGGTATACCTTATCCGGTCGAGGTATACGGTTCGTTCATGTTTATTGGACTGGAAAAGAATACCCGGAAGCGAGATATATTGAAGGTAATCCGGGCGTTCAGGTAAGTAAAAAGGAGATAGTAGAGAGTATGACGAAGAAGTATGTCTACACCTTAGGAGGCAAATGTACCGAAGGCGACGGATCAATGAAGGAACTGCTGGGCGGCAAGGGGGCCAATCTGGCAGAAATGGCAAATATGGGTCTTCCGGTACCCCCCGGATTTACTGTGACTACTGAATGCTGTGTCGACTATTACAAATCCGGCAGTCAGCTCCCCGCCGGAACCGAAAAACAGGTTCTTG
>JAFVRT010000298.1 GCA_017504125.1 Lentisphaeria bacterium | reverse complement strand
CAAAGAAATGCCCCACCGCCGGTCGTACTGCTACTAATTATTTTCAATATATTTGTTATAGTAGTAGTAGGAAACGGAAAAATTGTTAATACTCTTTGTAATACGGTGATTTTCTTGATGTTATGAATGCTGTTGCTTGTTGATAATATTGATGATGACTTATTGACTTTTGTGAACAGATCAAGTTATCAACAATTTCTTCAACACTTATCAACAGCTTTTCAACACGGTTATTGACACCTCCCTGAAAAAAATTAATAAGGTTTTCCTTACTATTTGAAAATCAGCCCTTGAAACATGTTCCTTTTTGTCAAGGACACCATGCTCCACTAAAATATAACTTTTTATCTTCTGAAATGCAAATGAAATTTCGTAAAAAGTTTTTCAACAGCAGAAAAAATAATTTTTTTTTCCGGAAAACTTGAATATTTTGACATGTTGTGCTATATTTGAAACGATGGATGTTTGTGATCGCGGGCGGTCGCGGAAAAAGCATTGCGGGATTTTTTTCGCCTGTAAGACTTTTTCTGAGGAAAGTCCGGACTGCAAAGAGCAGGGAGTCCTTTTGAAAAGAAGGATGCTGCGGACTATAAGCCGCAGAAAGACCAGTGCAACAGAAAGCAGACCGCCGTGGTTTTTCCACGGTAAGGGTGAAACGGCGGGGTAAGAGCCCACCGGGCATTGATGAGAGTCGTGCCGCAAAGGTAAACTCCTCCCGCAGCAAGACCAAATAGGGAACGAGCCGCCGCTCTTCGGCGTTATCAGTTCCGGGTTCTGGTCGCACAGACAGATGACACGCCGCTTTTCTTTTTGAAAAGTACGGAATCCGGCTTACAGCGGTAACAGACACCATCCTGTCGGGTTTTTTTTGTTTTTTTTAACAGGGGATTGAGCAGTTAAAATGGCGAGATATGCTGTGTTGAGTGACATTCACTCCAATCTTGAGGCACTTGATGTTGTTCTGGGGAAATGCCGTGAGTTGGGTATTGAAAAGTATATTTCTCTGGGAGATGTGGTCGGTTATAATGCCGATCCGGTAAAGTGTCTTGAGATCGTCAGATCCCTTGATCTTGTTGCCAGAGTAAAGGGAAATCATGATGATTATGTCTGCTCAGGCAACCTTGAAGAATCCGGTTTCAATGCCAATGCCAAAAAAGCTGTGCTGTGGACCAGAGAACAAATCAATGAAGATGACCGTCAATGGCTCGACAGTGCTCCCTATGAGGCAAGGCTTCCTGTCGGTGTAACGGTGGTGCATTCGACTCTTGACACTCCTCAGAATTGGGGATATATCCTCGATCCGTTCCATGCCGAAGATAATTTTCTCTATCAGAAAACCTGTATCTGTTTCTGCGGACATTCCCATGTTCCGGCAGGTTTCGTGAAAAAACAGATAACTTCACCGGGAGAGAGAGCCATTGAAAGGATCTCTCTGTGGAGCGGTGATTATGAAGATGATGACTTTAACAAAGCTGATGAGATCGTGGTTGAATACCGCAAAAATAATAAATATCTTTTCAATATCGGCAGTATCGGGCAGCCGAGGAACGGCGACAGCCGTGCAAGTTTCGCCGTTATCGATACTGATGCTCTTACTGTTACGAGATACCGTCTGCCCTACGACATTTCAAAGGCACAGCAAAAGATCCTGGAAGCAGGACTGCCTGTGAGATTGGCCGAAAGACTGGCCGCCGGTGTCTGAAACAGGATGCCTTTGGTGCGATATGGGGGTTCCGGGAAAAATTCTGGTGATAAAGCCGAGCAGTCTTGGTGATGTTGCCCATGTGTTTCCGGCTCTGGAAATTTTAAGAAGATCATTTCCTGATTCCGAGCTTGATTTTGTCATTCATCCTGCCTTTGCCGGACTTCTTGATCTTTCGCCTTTTCCGGTCAGAAAGAAAATACTGTTTGACCGGAAAAAACTTTCAAGTGTTTCCGGTTTTTTTCCGGCGTTGTATAAACTTGTCAGAGATATCCGTGCCGAACAGTATGAACTGGTGGTGGATTTTCAGGGTTTGCTGCGCAGTGCGTTCATGGTCATGGCATCAAAGAGCTGCATTACTGCCGGATTTGCCTCACCCAGAGAAAAATTTGCTTCTGCGGCATATTCAAAAAAGATCGATGTAAAGATGGATCAGCATGCTGTTGAACGCTATGTTGAACTTGCAAATAAGATCTGCGGCACAAATTTTTCTGTACCTGAATTGAAAGTACCGGCAATAAAATTGGACGGTGAACTGGAAAAAATGCTTCCGGAAAAATTCATTGTTCTGGTTCCCGGTGCCAGATGGGAAAGCAAAGTGTTTCCGCCGGAGCTTTTTGCCGATTCTGTGAAATATCTGCAAAAAGAGTTCCCGGAACTCAAAGGTGTCATTGCAGGGAGTTCGACCGATAAAAAAATGGCTGATGAAATAAGGAAGATCATCCCCGATGCCGTCGATCTCACCGGAAAAACATCTTTACTGCAGCTTGCTGAAGTCATGCGGCGGGCAAAGGCTGTTCTTACCAATGATTCCGGACCGATGCATGTGGCAGCTATTTCGGGGACAAAGATATTTGCGCTTTTCGGTCCCACAGATCCCGGACTTACCGGACCTTACGGCAGGGACCACCTGATACTGCGGCACGAAACACTTGAATGTCTTAACTGCATGAAAAAAAGGTGTCCTGTATCTGAAGCTCCCGAGTGCCACATGATCGAACCTCAGAAGATCGCTGAAAAGATCGCCGCATATCTCAGAGAAAATTTTTGAGTACATTTTTACAAGTAACAGAAAAGGAGATGATCATGGGAAAGATTTTTTTCAAAACATTGTTTCTGCTGCTGATTTTTTCCGGAACTTTTCTTCATGCTCAGATCGGTATGGGGATCCAGGTAAACCGGAGATCATTCATCCAATATGAACCGGTTTTTGTCAGAGTTACCCTGCGCAATGATACCGGCAGAGCACTGCTTTTCGGAAAATCTCCGAAACTTCAGGGATTTCTGATGTTTGATATCCGTTCATCGGGAAATAAACCGGTGCAGAAACGCAAAAACAAAGAAATTTCCATCGACGGTCTGATCCTCGGTCCCGGAGAAACGCGCTCTGTCATAATCCCCATAAATGAATATTACAACATCGATCACCTCGGAACTTACGAAATACATGCGTATGTGGCACATTCGATGCTGAAAAAAGAATTCAAGAGCCCGAATACATTTTTCCGGGTGGAATATGGGGCAACTATCTGGAAAAAAACAGTCGGCGTACCGGATATTTACGATAAAGTCAAAAGTCAGAGTGAAGAACGCACCTATGAGATCCGTTCCATGGCCGAAGGACGCCGCAGACACTATTATCTGGTGGTTTCTGATGAAAAAAATGTCTACGGTGTGGTCAGGATCGGACATCAGATGGGATATGAAAAACTTCAGGTCGAAGTGGATATGTTGAGCCGTATCCATCTTCTCGTTCCGGTTTCTCCGCGGGTGTTCCATTATCTTTCATTCAGTCTTGACGGAGCGAACATAAGCAACAGTTTCTGGAAAACCGGCACTACCATACCGCAGCTTTACCGCAATCCGAAAACCGGTGTGGTTACCCGTATCGGAGGTATCGAAGCCAAAGCCGGACGGGATTTCATAAATCCGGAATACAAAAAAATAAGCGGTTCAAAGCTGCTCCGTGACGAAGATCTGGACAACGCTTCAATCAGAAATGTTCCAAGACCGGCAAAAAGTCAGCCCATGTTCGATCTCGGAAAGGGATTGGAAAAAACTGTTAAAAGCAATATTTTAAACGAAGATTGAATCCTGACCGGTCATATGTCATATAACAGATGACTTTATGGCATAAATTACCGTGTTTTCAATTTGCCTGCTCTTGACAAGACTTTGTTAATATGATATATTAAGTTTCGTGTATGTTTATTTGCTTTTTCCGGCTGGTTCTGCCATTCCGGGATCAGGCACAACTTAATTGTTTTAATAAGGAGTCTTGCAATGAAAGTCGATTTGACGGGCAAGGTCGCAGTCGTTACCGGCGGCGGCGGAATTTTATGCAGTGTTATGGCTGAAGCTCTGGCCAAAAGCGGAGCCAAAGTCGCTATTCTCGATCTTCGTGAAGAAAATGCCAAAAATGTGGCTGAAAAAATCAATGCTGCCGGCGGCAAAGCTATCGGTCTTTCCGCCAATGTGCTGGAACTTGACAGTCTGCAGAAGGCCAATGAGATCATCAAAGCTGAACTTGGAACCTGCGATATCCTCATCAACGGTGCCGGCGGCAACAATCCCAAGGGAACCACCAGCAAAGAATTTCTGACCAAAGAAGATATGATGCAGAAGATCGAAGGCGTTACCACCTTCTTTGATCTCGATCCCGCCGGTGTGGGATTTGTTTTCAATCTGAACTTCCTCGGAACTCTGCTTCCCACTCAGGTTTTCGCCAAAGATATGGCTGCCGGAAACGGCGGAGCCATCATCAATATTTCCAGCATGAACGCCTTCTGCCCCCTGACCAAGATCCCAGCTTACTCCGGTGCCAAGGCTGCCATCAGCAACTTCACCCAGTGGCTGGCTGTTCACTTTTCCAAGGTGGGGATCCGCGTCAATGCAATTGCTCCCGGATTCTTCCTCACCGACCAGAACCGCGCTCTGCTGACCAATGCCGACGGTTCTCTTACTCCCCGTGGCAATACTATTCTCACCCATACCCCCATGGGCAAATTCGGTACTCCCGATGACCTTACCGGTGCGCTGCTTTTCCTGCTT
>JAFVRT010000297.1 GCA_017504125.1 Lentisphaeria bacterium | reverse complement strand
CGAGGGGTTGGATGTTAGCCATTTTTTAATTCTCCTTTTATGGTTGTTTTGGGATTGTTCCCGTTAAATCCGAATTCAAACTCCGCAGGAGCTTACCCCTGCGGAGCAATATGTTCCATTTGTACTATTTGACAACTTCAGCGTCGATCACATCATCTCCGCCGGCCTTGGGACCGTTGTTGGCGGCATCAGCCTGCGGCGGAGGAGGAGTTCCGGCACCGGCGGCACCGGCAGCCTGCTGCTGGGCATAGACAGCTTCACCCATCTTCATGGCCAGCTGTTCCAGTTCCTGCATCTTGGCTTTCATGCCTTCGGTATTGTCATTCTTGATTTCATTCTTGAGTGCTTCAAGTTTTGACTCCAGTTCACTCTTGACTTCGGCGGGAACCTTGTCGCCGAATTCATTGATCTGCTTTTCGAGCTGGTAGACCATGGAATCGGCACGGTTTTTGGTTTCCACTTTATCTTTGAGAGCTTTGTCTTCATCGGCATGAGCTTTGGCTTCATTGACCATTTTTTCGATCTCGGCATCGCTCAAGCCGCTGGAAGCAGTAATGGTGATATTCTGTTCCTTGCCGGTACCTTTGTCCTTGGCGGTAACATGAAGGATACCGTTGGCATCGATGTCGAAAGTAACTTCGATCTGAGGCACACCGCGGGGAGCCGGAGCGATACCGTCGAGTTTGAAAATACCCAGCTGCTTGTTGGCATTGGCCATTTCACGCTCACCCTGAAGCACGCGGACATCAACTGCAGGCTGATTATCGCTGGCGGTACTGAAGATCTCACTCTTGCGGGTGGGGATCGTAGTATTGCGTTCGATAAGTTTGGTCATAACTCCGCCCATGGTTTCGATACCGAGAGAAAGGGGAGTAACATCAAGCAGCAGCACATCATTGACCTGTCCGCCCAGCACACCGCCCTGGATCGCAGCACCGGCGGCCACGACTTCATCGGGATTGACACCTTTGTGGGGTTCTCTGCCGAAGATCGACTTGGCTGTTTCCTGCACTTTGGGCATACGGGTCATACCGCCGACCAGAATCACTTCTTTCACATCAGAAGTACTGACATCGGCATCTTTCATGCAGTTCATGCAGGGGACACGGGTGCGTTCAAGCAAGGGATCGCAGAGCTGTTCCAGTTTGGCACGGGAAAGGGTCATGTTCATGTGGACAGGACCGGAAGCATTCATGGTGATAAAGGGAAGATTGATGTCGGAGCTCATGGAACTGGAAAGTTCGCATTTTGCCTTTTCTGCAGCTTCTTTGAGCCGCTGGAGAGCCTGAGCATCGGCACGCAGATCCACGCCGTTTTCTTTCTGGAATTCATCAGCAAGGTAGTTGATGATGAGCAAATCGAAGTCATCGCCGCCCAGCATGGTATCTCCGTTGGTGGCCTTCACTTCAAAAACACCGTCGCCGATATCGAGAGTGGAGATATCGAAGGTACCGCCGCCCAAGTCATATACGGCAACAGTTTCTTCGCTTTTCTTATCCAGACCGTAAGCCAGAGCGGCTGCGGTAGGTTCGTTGATGATGCGGAGCACTTCAAGACCGGCGATCTTGCCGGCATCTTTGGTGGCCTGACGCTGGCTGTCGTTGAAGTAAGCCGGTACAGTAATCACCGCCTGAGTGATGGTTTCACCCAGAAATGCTTCAGCATCGGTTTTCAGTTTCTGCAGGATCATTGCAGAAATTTCCGGAGGAGAATAGCTCCGGTCGCCGACCTGAACATGAGCATCACCGTTGGCAGCACTGACGATTTCGTAAGGAACCAAGTCCCGTTCGCGCTGAGTTTCGGCAAATTTGCGTCCCATAAGACGCTTGATGGAAAAAATAGTGTTCTTGGGGTTGGTTACAGCCTGACGCTTGGCGGTCTGTCCCACCAGACGCTCACCGTTCTTGGTGAATGCAACGATAGAAGGGGTGGTACGGGCACCTTCTGCGTTGGGAATGATCTTGTATTCTCCGTTTTCCATGACAGCCATACAGCTGTTGGTGGTTCCGAGGTCGATACCGAGAATTTTTGCCATGATTGAATCTCCTTCATATTCCGGGAATCACCCATTTCCGGGTTTCATCCCATATTGTTTTACTGTTCGCTGCAATATGTGGCAAAAAGCGTGCCAATCCTGAAAAGCGGATAAAAAAATAGTGAAAACAATGCCAACTGTGCCAAATTGTCTCACTGTGTGTGCCATGACACACATATTGACACACTGATACGCAACCTGACACACTATCTGCGGCATACCTCTTGAAAAAACAGTTTTTCTCAAGTATATTATATTAATGTATAAAACGCAAGGAGTGAGTATTATGAAGCGAGTACTGTCAATTCAAGATATATCCTGTCTCGGCAAATGTTCTCTTACCGTAGCCCTGCCGGTCATTTCTGCCGCCGGTATTGAAACCGCCATTCTGCCTACAGCGGTTTTATCTGTGCATACCTGGTTCAAGTCGTTCACTTTTCATGACCTGACCGATGAGATTGCTCCTGTCTGCCGCAACTGGCAGGAACACCAATTTGATTTCGACGGCATTTCCACCGGCTACCTTGGTTCGTTCCGCCAGATCGAACTGGTTGAGCAGACCTTTGAAATGTTTAAAAGGGACGGAATGCTTAAACTGGTGGATCCGGTTATCGGCGATCACGGAAAATTCTATGTCGGTTTTGATCCCAAATTTGCCAAGCGCATGAAAAAACTTTGCGGTAAAGCAGATGTGATAGTCCCCAATCTTACTGAAACAGCTTTCATGCTCGACGAGGAATACCGCGGCAGCGATTATGATGAAACATATATACTGGAGCGGCTGAAACGCCTCAGCGATTTCGGTTGTCCCAATGTGGTCATAACCGGAGTTTCATACGAAAAAGGCAAGCATGGTGTGGCCTCGTGGAATGCTGAAAAAAGTGAATATACTACATATTTTGCAGAAGAAATGCCCGGAACATTTCACGGTACGGGAGATATTTTTTCAGCCGCGCTCTTTGCCGGACTCATTTCCGGTCAAAGCATGCTTCAGGCGCAGGAAACTGCAGTTGATTTTACTGTGGAGTCGATCCGCCTCACTCTGCAGAATCCTGATCACATTCCTTATGGCGTGGAGTTTGAACGGGCAATTCCGCTGCTGCTCCGTAAACTGGGAAAAATTTGACATTTTACGGAGGCATATATGCTTTTTGACGGGTTCCCGGCTGCGGCTGCCGACTTTAAAGATCCGACACTCCGCCTTGCCGCAAACGAATTGAATGCACTGTGTCTTAAACGCTTCGGCAAGGCAGGCAAATGGGATTTCAAATTTGAAATCGATGATTCGCTCCCTTCTTTTGAAGTAAAAATCATCAACGATCAACTGATGATTTGCGGTCCGGATGCAGTGGAAATACTCTACGGAGTGTATGATTTTGCCGAAAAATTTCTGGGATTCTTTTTCTTTGAACCGGGCCGGGATATCCTCAACGGCAGCGGGCCGGTCGATATTCCGGAAGGCATCATTATCCCGGCGCGGAAAATCCCTTTTAAGGTACGGGGTTTTATCCAGGAATATCCATTTGATGAAAATTCAACGCAGCTTGCCGACTGGATGGCGAAAAACAAATTGAATTTTCTTAATGTCTGGATGAAATATTATGATGATCTCGACCGGTGCGGCCGGGAAGCTTTTACAGTACGGGGCATTGAGATACAAAGCGGACACCACAATTTTGATTACTGGATCCCCGCAGCCAAATATCATACTGAACATCCGGAGTATTTCGCAGAGATAGACGGGGT
>JAFVRT010000296.1 GCA_017504125.1 Lentisphaeria bacterium | reverse complement strand
GTGAGTCCGCCGAACCGGACTATCCCGGTATCCCGCTTTCCACCTTTGATGCAGTTGCCAAGGCCGCCATGGGCAGGAAGAAACTGAAAAAACTCGGTCTTGTCGGTACTGCAGTCATGACCAAACCCACCCTTGATGCACTTGCGGCTCAGCTTCCCGGCGTGGAACTGGTCAAAGCTGATGATGTGTTCAAAGAACTCCGCTGGATCAAGAGCGAAAACGAACTTGCCTGCCACCGCAAAGCCTTCAAAGTGGCAGAAAAAGCTGTTCAGGCCATGCTCAACGAAATCAAACCCGGCATGACCGAATTCCAGGCTATCGGTATTGCTCAGCGTGAGATTTACGCCAACGGCGGTGAATATGAAGGCCACAGCCTCTACTGCTTCGGCGGCGACCGTACCAGCAATGGAATCAGCCGTCCCGCCTCTGCCAAGCTGAAAAAGAATGAGATCATTCAGCTGAACATCGGAGCCCGCGTCGGCGGCTACAGTTCCTCCATTGGTCTGCCGGTTTACTTCGGCAAGCTGCCCAAGGCTCAGATGGCTCTGGTTGAATTCGGTCTTCGCGCTCACAAGTATACCTTTGAACTGATGAAGGCCGGAGCTGATGCCGCCAGCATCGCCAAGGACTACACTCAGTGGGGAATCGATCAGGGCTGGGGCGACTACATGCTTTACGGTCCTGTCCACGGACTTGGTATCATGGAAACCGAAAGTCCCTGGATCGAAACCACCAGCAACTACAAGCTGAAACCCAACATGACCTATCAGATCGACACCTTCTTCAGCGGTAACGGTTATGGTCTGCGCTGGGAACGCGGCTGTGTTATTGTCGAAGGCGGCTGCGAACTTTTCTCCAAGAAGTTCATGTCGCTTGACTGCTGCAAGCTGGATTGATAATATCTCAGATTGCTTTCACGAAACTTCCGTTCCCGGATTTTCCGGAGGGCGGAAGTTTTTTTAGATTTACCTGGGGAAATTTCATAAAATGCGTGCGTTGATACAACGGGTAACTTCCGGGAGCGTAGTCATTGACGGCAAGATCAACGGCAGTATCGGTAAAGGGCTGGTTATTTTGCTGGGCGTAACTCATTCCGATGATGAAAAAGCCGCAGATTTCGTAGCAGACAAATGTGCTGAACTTCGTATCTTTGAGGATGAAAACGGTAAGATGAATCTCAGTCTTGAAGATATCGGCGGCGATATCCTGCTGGTTTCCCAGTTTACTCTTTACGGTTCCACCCGTAAGGGCAGGCGTCCTTCATTTGATGCAGCCGCGCGGCCTGAAGTGGCCAAGCCGCTTTATGACTATGTCATAAACCGTCTCCGCAGTCGGGGAATAAGTGTAGAAACCGGTATTTTCGGGGCGGAAATGCAGTTGGAGATCCACAATGACGGTCCTGTAACTGTCATGGTGGAATCGCCGTAACGGAACATCATCATTTCACCACATCAAAACTGACTATGAAGAATTCTTCACTTGTAAGGATGAGTTTTTCCATAGAGGAAGAACTTTTTCTTGAATTGGAATCATTAGTAACAGAATCGGGTTACGGCAATCGTTCGGAATATATCCGTGATATGATCCGGAAGCAGTTGACCCGGAAGCAGTGTGCTGATTGTGGAGAGGTCATTGGAACCATCAGTGTTTTATGTGATCTCAAACACCTTGGTACAGAGAGTAAACTTACTGCTTTACTTGACGGTACGGAGCTTGAAATTCTTGGGATGACCCGTTTTGCGGTAAAAGACAATTGTTCCACGACTATG